>JBDGSB010000110.1:0-9730 GCA_042217765.1 Haloarculaceae archaeon
AATATCGCGTGGCTCTCCGCGTACGCCAACGAAGAGGAAGTCCTGTTCCCGCCCAAAACGAGGTACAAAATCGAGTCCGTGGTCAGCCGCGGCCAGACGAGCCACGAGGAGTTCCTGGGGCATCTAGAGCGAATCGACGCCACCGACGAGGTGTACAGCAAGGTGAATCGTATCGTGTACGCCGATATTCTGACCGACACGTGATGGACGACCGCGTGAGGACTCGGCCGACACCGATTCCGACACGTGTCTGACAACGAGTACCATTCACGAACGACCGCAGTCTGCCGGTTTCTCGCTCGACCGCGTCTGACAGATGTCTGACGCCATTTAATGAGGTATGAGGACGTGTCACCATATATGCGCATACGCCGGGGCGAGTTCGAACGAATCCGGTCGGTGCTCGACGACGTCGACGCCGACGAGCCGTTGACGGCCCGGGAGATCCTTCGCCTGCTAGAGGACCACGGCGAGGAGTTCGATAGCGCACACCGCGTCGCGACGGTCCTGGGTCGACACGCCCGGACTGGCGAAGTGGAAGTCATCCAGGACCAGCCCTACCGCTATCGATTCACCGACCAGAGCAACTGACGCGTGCGCTGGCATCGGGCCGTCGCCGACCAGCGACCGCAACGAGTTTATTCGCGTCGCCTGACTCCCCGGTAGATGGTCCGCCGACGCTGGCCCGAGGACCGCGTCTTCTACGCCGTGATTGCACTCGCTGTGGGGGCGCTGTCGATACGGCTGTTCGCGCTCGGCCAGCGCATCGCACACTGGGACGAAGGGCGAGTGGCCTACTGGGTGCTTCGCTACGCCGAGACCGGCACCTGGACGTATCGGCCCATCGTACACGGGCCGTTTCTCAAGCACACGACGCGGCTGGTCTTCGAGACGCTCGGGCCGACCGACGCGACGATGCGCCTCGTCGTGGCACTCGTCGGTGGGTTGTTGCCGCTGGCGGCGCTTGCGTTTCGGTCGCCGACCGGCGAGCGCGAGACGTGGCGACTCGACGACGCCGAGACGGTCGCGCTGGCGCTGCTTTTGGCCGCGAATCCCATCCTGGTGTACTTCTCGCGCTTTCTCCGGAACGACGTGGTCCTGGCCGCGTTCGCGGTCGCGTCGCTCGGATTTCTCGTGCGCGCCGTCGAGACCGACGGGGGACGCGACGTCCTCGCGAGCGTCGCCTTCCTCGCGCTGGCGTTCACGACGAAGGAGAACGTCGTGCTGTACCTGCTGTCGTGGCTGGGGGCGGCCACGCTGGTCGCCGCGACGGCGGTCTGGCGGGGGCGCGAGGAGACGCCGCCGAGGGCGTTCGTCCGGCGAGGCGTCCGCGCCGTCGGGCGACGCGCGTGGGCGTGGCGGGCCCCGCTGCTGGCCGGCGTCGGCGTTTTCGGTGTTATCGTCGTCTTCTTCTACGCGCCGCGGGCGGGCGGTCGCGGCGGCGTCGGTCTCTGGGCTGCGCTGGCCGGTCGCGGCTCGCTGGCCGTCGTCGTTGGCGAGGCGACGCTCGGGTCGGCCGGGAGCGTGGCCGACGTCTGGCTGTCGGGAACGACGCGCACGCACGCCTACGGACCCTACCTGTTGCACTACGCCGTGGTACTACTCGTCGGGGCCGCCCCGCTGGTCGCGTTCGCGGTCGTCGGCCTGCTAGACGACCGCCGCCGGTCGCTGGTCGCGTTCGGGGGCTGGTGGGGGTTGTCCGCGGTGGTCGGCTACCCGCTGGCGACGGACGTCAAGGCCCCCTGGCTGACCGTCCACGCCGTCGTCGCACTGGCGTTTCCCGCCGCCGTCGGCCTGGCGGCAGTGGCGCGTCGCGTCCGGGCGGCCGCCGCGACCGGCGACCGGCGTGTCGCGGCGATATTCGGCGGCCTGCTGGTCGTCGCGGCGGCACACGTCGGCGTCGTCGCCGTGGCGACGAGCTACACCTATCCGATGCCCGACGCCAACATCGTCGCCCAGAGCGCCCAGCCGGGGTCGGACCTGCGGCCGGTGTTAGACCGGATCGAGACGATTTCGCGGACCCACGACGACGGCCCGGACGTCCTCTACTACGGCGACCTCGCGGTGGCCGAGGAGTCGGTCGACGACGACCCGCCGGCCGCGGCCTCGTGGTACGAGCGCCTGCCGCTACCGTGGTACACCGAGCGCGCGAACGCGACCGTCACGAGCGCGCGCACGCCCGAGACGTTTCCGGCGAACCCGCCGCCGGTCGTGATCGTTCGACCCCGCCAGGAGGCCGCCATCGCCGACGAACTCGACGGCTACCGCCGCTACGAACGGGCGATTTTCCTGTTGCCCGACGACCGGACCGTCTCGATACTGGGCTACGAGCGCCGTTTCGGCGGCCGGTCGCTGGTCTTCTACGTCGAACGGGACGGGGCTACGGACGCAGGATCGGACGGGACGGGCTACGGACGCGGGATCGGATAGGACGCCGGTGTGAGCGACGAAAGCGACCGGTGGTCGAATCCGTGTGAACCACTCACGTTACGAAATTCGTAATCGGACTTCGATTCTCCGCACTTTTCGCCGGGCTTATTACGATGTACGAACTTGCCACGCCTAATGACGGCGCACGAAGACCGGACGATACTGCTCATCGGGAGTGGCCCGATCCAGATCGGACAGGCGGCCGAGTTCGACTACTCCGGCGCACAGGCGTGTCGCGCGCTTCAGGAGGAGGGCGCGCGGGTCGTGCTGGTGAACTCGAACCCGGCGACCATCATGACCGATCCCGAGATGGCCGACGAGGTGTACATCGAACCCATCACCACCGAGGCAATCGCCGAGATCATCCGCAAGGAGAACCCCGACGGCGTCATCGCGGGACTGGGCGGTCAGACCGGGCTGAACGTCACCGCCGAACTGGCCGAGGAGGGGGTCCTGGAGGAACACGACGTCGACGTGATGGGGACGCCGCTCGATACCATCTACGCGACCGAGGACCGCGAGCAGTTCCGCCAGCGGATGCACGCCATCGACGAACCGGTGCCCAGTTCGGTCACCATCGAGAGCATGGACGAAGTCGAGGAGGCCGTCGAGCACGTCGGCGGCCTACCGGTCATCATGCGCACCACCTACACGCTCGGCGGCGCTGGCTCGGGCGTCATCGGCGACATGGACGAACTCAAAGAGGCCGTCCGGCGGGGACTGCAGCTCTCTCGGGACGACCGCGTGATGATAACGGAGTCCATCGACGGCTGGATCGAACTCGAGTACGAGGTGATGCGCGACGCCGACGACTCGTGTATCATCATCTGCAACATGGAGAACCTCGACCCGATGGGCATCCACACCGGCGAGTCCACCGTCGTCACGCCCAGCCAGGTCATTCCCGACGACGGCCACCAGGAGATGCGCTCGACCGCCCTGAAGGTCATCCGCGAACTCGGCATCCAGGGCGGCTGTAACATTCAGTTCGCCTGGCACGACGACGGCACGGCCGCCGGCGAGTACCGCGTCGTCGAAGTCAACCCCCGGGTCTCGCGGTCGTCGGCGCTGGCGTCGAAGGCGACCGGCTACCCCATCGCGCGGGTCACCGCGAAGGTCGCACTCGGCAAGCGCCTCCACGAGATCGAAAACGAGATCACCGGCGAGACGACCGCCGCCTTCGAACCGGCCATCGACTACGTGGTCACGAAGGTTCCGCGCTGGCCCAAAGACAAGTTCCGCGACGTCGAGTTCGAGATTGGCCCGGCGATGAAGTCGACCGGCGAGGCGATGGCCATCGGCCGTACCTTCGAGGAGAGCTTACTGAAGGCGCTCAGAAGCTCCGAGTACGACCCGGCGGTCGACTGGGCCGAGGTCGACGACCAGACGCTGACGACGGAGTACCTGCAACGTCCCTCGCCCGACCGCCCGTACGCGATGTTCGAGGCCTTCGAGCGCGGCTTCGACGTCGAGGACGTCGTCGAACTCACCGAAATCCGGGAGTGGTACGTCGAGCGGTTCGAGCGCGTCGCCGAGGCGGCCGACGCCGCCCAGAACGGCGACTTCCCGACCGCCGCCGAGGCCGGCTTCACCGACCAGGAGATCACCGCCATCGCCGGCGGCGAGTTCGAGGACACGCACGCCTCCTGGTTGCCGGCCGGAGACGACGAAAGCGAGGAAGTCGAAGCCACAACGGATGGCGGAACCGCAGGCGTGTCGGTCACCGTCGACGACGTCGACGCCACGACCACCGACCGCGACTTCAAACTGGTCGACACCTGCGCCGGCGAGTTCCGGGCGACGACGCCGTACTACTACTCGACGCGGGACCCGCTGTCGGAACTCGACCGCGACGAACTCCAGGTCGACCGCGGCGTCGAGAGCGTCGTGGTCGTCGGCGGTGGCCCCATCCGCATCGGACAGGGCGTCGAGTTCGACTACTGCTCGGTCCACGCGGTCCGGGCGATGGAGGAACTGGGCATCGAGGTCCACGTCGTCAACAACAACCCCGAGACGGTCTCGACGGACTACGACACCTCGGACGGCCTGTTCTTCGAACCGATTACCGCCGAGGAGGTCGCCGACGTCATCGAGGCGACCAACGCCGACGGGGTGATGGTCCAGTTCGGCGGCCAGACGTCCGTGGACATCGGCCACCCCATCGAGCAGGAAATCGGGCGCCGCGGGCTCGACTGCGAGGTGCTGGGCACGTCCGTCGACGCGATGGACCTCGCGGAGGACCGCGACCGGTTCAACGGGCTCATGGACGACCTCGGTATCGCCCAGGCGGAGGGCGGTGCTGCAACTAGCAAGGAAGAGGCGCTGGAACTCGCCCACGACATCGGCTACCCGGTACTCGTCCGGCCGTCGTACGTGCTCGGCGGCCGCGCGATGGACGTCGTCTACAACGACGAGGACCTCAAGACCTACATCGAGGAGGCCGTTCGCGTCAGCCCGGACAAGCCGATCCTGGTCGACGAGTTCCTGTCCGACGCCGTCGAACTCGACGTTGACGCCGTCGCCGACGGCGAGAACGTCCTCATCGGCGGCGTGATGGAACACGTCGAGACCGCTGGCGTCCACTCCGGCGACTCCGCGTGTATGATTCCGCCACGGAGCCAGGAGATACGGGACGTCATGCCGCGCATCCGCGAGGTCACCGAGGAGATTGCGCGGGCGCTGAACACCGTCGGCCTGCTGAACGTGCAACTGGCCGTCCGCGACGGCGAGGTGTACGTGCTCGAGGCCAACCCCCGCTCCTCGCGGACGGTGCCGTTCGTCTCGAAGGCGACCGGCGTCCCGATCGCGAAACTCGCGGCGAAGACGATGGTCGGCGAGTCCCTCGAACAGTTGGACGTCTCCGAGCAGATTCCCGATCAGGTGTCGGTCAAGGAAGTCGTCCTGCCGTTCGACCGCCTGCCGGGCAGCGACCCGCGCCTCGGCCCCGAGATGAAATCGACCGGCGAGGTCATGGGCACCGCCGGGTCGTTCGGCAAGGCCTACCAGAAGGCCCAGATGGCCGTCGGAAAGCCGATTCCGCTAGAGGGAACGGCCGTCGTCGACCTCCCCGTCATCGGCTTCGAGGAGCACTTCGACGTCAAGAGCTTCGACGACTTCGAGGACACCGCCGCCATCGAGACGGCGCTTCGCGACGGAGAAATCGACCTCGTGGTCTCGCGCGATCGTGACGTGCTCGAAGTTTGTGTCGAGGAGACCATCACCTACTTCTCGACCCTCGAGAGCGCCGAGGCGGCCCTGGAGGCCATCAACAGCGCCGACCAGCCCATGAACGTCCAGAACGTCTCCGACCGCCCCAAGGACGTCCGTCAGTGGGGCAAGTGACGGTGAGACGGTCGAGGACTCTCCGACGACGGTCCAGCTAGCGAGTCGTCGGCGAAGGACGACTCTCGTCGAAGGACGACTAGCGGCTCGCGGCCGCCGCGACGCCACGGCCGCACAACCGGACGGCCACGAGCGCCGCGTAGATTCCGAGTGTCGACCCCACCAACGAACCGACGATGGGGACGAGGCTGAACACGACGTTCACCACGCCGGTGACGCCGAGGACGACGGCGGCCAGCACCCACGCCAGCAAGTACTCCGAGGTCGCCGCCAGGTTTCCGATACGACCCAGCGCGAACGCGGCGGCGAACCCGCCGGTGGCGTACGCCGACAGCGCGACCGGAACGAGGTACCCCACCGGGAGCACCAGGACGGCACCGAGCACTGCGAGTGCGTCCGTGTCCGTGGCGACCGCTGCCGCGAGCGGTATCCAGACCGGCAGGAAGTAGCCGACGGTGACGACGGCACCGGCCAGTCCGTCGACGAAGAACGTCCCGACGTCGGTCAGCGGCGGCATCTCGTCGGCCCCGCTCCCCGTCGCGCGCAGTACCCGGACGTAGTACCCACCGAAGAAGACGCCAACGATCAGCGCCACCAGCGCGAGCACGGCGAGCACGGCGAGGACGACGACGCCGACGTCGTTCGGGAGGGCGAGCGGACCACCTGTCGGCCTGGACCCCACGCCGGCCCCTCCTCGGGAGCCACCGGCACCGATCACGGCACCGAACAACGTGGCCAGCGCCACGAGTCCCAGCACGACGCTCACGACGATGTATCCGCCCGTCAGGAGCAGGTAGCGTTTGAGACCGTCTCCTCGAACCGGATACTGGAGGGCATCCGCGAACATGGCCGACCCGTCACGACCGGCCGACATAAAACCACGACCTCGGGTGATGGGCGGAGCGGATCGTCGAAAACCGTCGGCAGTCGGTTACCTCTTGACCGGAACGGCACCCGTCTCGGCCATCTCCAGCACGTCGTCGAAAAAGCCCAGCGAGTCGTGGGGGCCGGGGTTCGCCTCGGGGTGGTACTGGCGGGTGATGATGTTGAGGTCGTCGTTCTCTAGGCCCTCGGGCGTGTCGTCGTTGACGTTGATCTGGGTCACGTCGAGTTCCTCGCCGGGTTCGTCGACGGTGTAGCCGTGGTTCTGGGTGGTCATGACGACCTGATCGGTCCGCAGGTCGCGCACGGGCTGGTTGACGCCGCGGTGGCCGAACTCCATCTTCGCGGTCTCGCCGCCGAGTGCGTTGGCGACGACCTGCTGGCCGAGGCAGATGCCGGCGATGGGCGTCTCGCCGATGTAGGCGTCGACGAGGTCGTAGGCCGCGTCGAAGTTCTTCGGGTCGCCGGGGCCGTTGGAGACGAACAGGAGGTCGGGATCGAGTTCCGCGACGCGCGCTTCGGTCGTGTCGTAGGGCAGACGCGTGACGACGGCGTCGCGCTCGACCAGCGAGTCGACGATGGACCCCTTCGCGCCGCAGTCGATCAGCGCCACGTCGGGGCCGTCGCCGTTCTCGTTGTAGACGACCTCCTCGGGCGTGGACACCTGCGAGCCGATGTCGGTGTGGTCGGACATGTGCTTGCACTGATCGAGTTCCGCCAGCGCGTCCTCGGCCGTCGCGTCGGGACCGGCGGCGATACCGCACTTCATCGCGCCCTCGTCGCGGATCTCGGTGACGATGTCGCGCGTATCGAGGTGATCGACCGCTGGACGGTCTTCCGATTCGAGCCAGTCGGCGACGTCGTCGGTGAGTTCGCGGGCGACCACGCCGCGGGGGTGGACGCGGTCGGACTCGAAGCGCTCCTCGCGAACGCCGTAGTTGCCGATGAGCGGGTACGAGAAGGTGAGGATCTGCTCCTCGTAGGAGGGATCGGTCAGGCTCTCCTCGTAGCCCGTGTAGGCGGTCGTGAACACCAATTCGCCGCGGGTCGTGCCTGGAACGCGACAGCGTGCCTCGATGACGCGCTCGCCTTCCACTGCAACGTAGGCGTCCGTCATTACGAGATGCGTATTTCTCGCCCGTTCATAAGCGTTGCTTTCGAAGTCGAGTTACGAAATTCGTAATCCTGAAGTTCCACCCCCGGGTAGGTTCGCACCTCCAATGGACGACCTCGACCACGAGATACTCGGGATTCTCCGGAAAGACGCCCGGACGCCGTACACGGAGATCGCCGACGAGGTGGGAACCTCGGAGGGGACGGTCCGCAACCGGGTCGAACGGCTGGTCGAGCGGGGCGTCATCGAGCGGTTCACCGTCTCGACGCGCACCGGCAACGTCAAGGCCATGATCGAGGTCAGCGTCGACGTCAACGTCGACACCCACCAGGTATCGGACCGACTGGCCGACTGGGAGTCGGTCGACTTCGTCTGGCAGGTCAGCGGCGACGAGGACATCGTCCTGGTCGTCGACACCGCCGACACGGCCGAGGTGAACGACCTCGTCACCCGCGCCCGCGAACAGGAGGAAGTCGTGAGCACCAAGACCCGTCTCATTCTCGACGAGCGACTGGGATGAGTACTGGTGGACGTCTCCCGGTCCGAGTCGAAGACTAGTTGAACCCCGTCGGCGTTGGTGCGGGCAATGAGTACCGAGGACCTCGAAACGGAGTACGCCGACAACGCTACCCAGGACGTCGTCGCCGTCGACGAGAACGACGACGAGCAGGGGACAATCAACCGACTAGACGCCCACACGGGCGAGGGCGTCCGCCACCGGGCGTTCACCGTCCTCCTGTTCGACGAGGACGACAACGTCCTGCTGGCCCAGCGCAGTCCACAGAAACGGCTCTGGGACACGTACTGGGACGGGACGGTGGCGTCTCACCCGGTCGCGGGACAGAGCCAGACCGACGCCACCGAACAACGGCTGCAAGAGGAACTGGACGTCGCGCCCGACCAGTACGACGACCTGCGCGTGACCGACCGCTTCGAGTACAAGCGCTACTACGAGAACGAGGGCGTCGAGTGGGAGGTCTGTGCGGTCCTGAAGGCGACGCTGCACGACACCTCACTCGCCCCCGTCGAGGCGGAGGTCGGCGGATACATGTGGGTGCCCTACCAGCGTCTCCACGACAACCCGAAGTGGTACCGACAGCTCCGGCTGTGCCCCTGGTTCGAAATCGCGATGCGACGCGACTTCGAGTGACGTCCCACCACGACTTCGACCGGAGCACCGCTCCGATACCTTGACTGGCGGCCAGGTTCACGTTCGGATATGGACGTCGATTGCTACGACTCCCTCGCGGGGCAGGTGGCGCTCGTGACGGGTGCGACCCGGGGTATCGGGGCGACCGTCGCCGAAGAGTTGACCGACCTGGAGGCGACGGTCTACGCGGGGGCACGCGACCCCGACGACGTGACCGCCGACGAGCAGCGACCGGTCCGCCTCGACGTCACGGAACGATCACAGATAGCGGCGGCGATCGACCGCATCGCCGAGGAGACGGGTCGGCTCGACGTCGTCGTCAACAACGCCGGCGTCGCCGGACCCGACGAACCGTTGCACGCGATGTCGGTGGCGGATTTCGGCGGAACGATGGCCGTCAACGCTCGCGGTCCCGTGCTGGTGACGAAGTTCGCGCTACCGCTGTTGCTCGACGGCGACGGCGGACGCGTCGTCAACGTCTCCTCGGGCATGGGCACGCTGACCGACGGGATGAGCGGCGGTTCGCCGGCCTACAGAATCTCGAAGGCGAGCGTGAACGGCCTGACGGCGTACCTCCACGGGGAGTACGGAAACGAGGGACTGCTCGCGAACGCCGCCTGTCCGGGGTGGGTCCGGACCGACATGGGCGGCCCCGGCGCGCCCCGGAGTCCCGCCGAGGGTGCGGACACGCCGGTCTGGCTGGCCCGGTTTCGTCCGGGTTCGCCGGGCGGACGCATCTGGCGCGACCGCCGACCGATCGAGTGGTGACGCTCGCCGTGTCCGCGGCGCGGTGTCAGTGCTTGCTCGCCGTG
>JBDGSB010000110.1:9830-28302 GCA_042217765.1 Haloarculaceae archaeon
GCTCGCCGTGTCCGCGGCGCGGTGTCAGTGCTTGCTCGCCGTGCCGTCGCGGTCCGGCGCGTCCCCGGCGTCCGGATCGGCACGCGGTAGTTCGACGACGGCCGTCGTCCCGCCGTCGACCTCGAAGTCGATCGTTCCGCCGAGGTTGCCGACGATCCAGTTGACGAGCCAGAGGCCGACGCCGCTGCTGTGTTGCAGGGGCGTCTCCCGTTCCTCGACGATTGCCAGCCGTTCGTGGTCGTCGATTCCGGGACCGTCGTCGGCGACACAGACGCGCACCCGATCGTCGGTCTCGGCCGCGGTCACGCGAACCGTCGGGTCGTCGCTCTCGTCGTGCTGGACGCCGTTTGTGAGCAGTTCCTCGAAGGCCAGCGTCACGGAGGGTTCGGCGACGACGGGAAGTGCGTCTGGCAGATCGAGTTCGACGGTCGCGCCGGGAAATCGGAGGCGGACCGTTTCGGCGACGTCCCGGAGGTGCACCGAGAGGTTCAGTCGCGTCGGTTCGTCGTGCTCGTCGAGCGCCCGCGACAGGCGACCGATCTTGTCGCTGCGCGCGACGAGGGCGTCGACCGTCGACTCGATGCGTTCGAGCCGCTGGCGGTGTGCGTCGTCCAGTTCTCGTTCCAGCAGTTCCGTGTTCCCCCTGATGACGTTCATCTCGTTGCGGAGGTTGTGCCGCAGGAGGCGGTACATGACGTCGAGGCGCTGTTCGCGCTGGCGGCGCTCCGTGACGTCGCGGAGGCTGACGATGCGACCGGTTAGCGTCCCGTAGCCGCGGTACAGTTCCGACACGCGAACGCTGTAGTGGCGGACCGACCCGTTCAGTTGCAGTTCGACGTCCGCCCGGTCGCCGCTTCCGTCTCGGAGCGTGGCGGCCAGTTCCGGGAGGGCGTCCCCGAGCGGGTCGCCGACGACGGCCTCGACGTCGCGCTCGAACAGCGACGCCGCCGCCGGGTTGACGTCGACGACGCGGTCCCGTTCGTCGACGATGACCACCTGATCGTCGAGGTCGTCGATGAGTTCCTCCCGGCCCAGGTCCCGCGTGACCGGGGCCAGTTCGAGGAGGTCCTGCCGGAGCAACGCGCCCGCAACGACCAGTCCGGTGACGACGAAGCCGACGCTCGTCAGATCGATGCCGGTCGGAAGGACGCCGAAAAACGACAGCGCCATTGCGACCATCGGGACGAAGACGGCGACCAGCAGGGCCGTGGCCTGATCGCGGAAGACGGCGTTGGTTCGCAGGATGAGCCGCACCAGCAGGAACGCGCCCGCGGCGACCAGCAGCAACGAGTACCCGAGGTGTGCCCACGCCGCCAGTCCGTACGTCGTCGACAGCAACGGGACCGTGCCGACCGTCGTGAGTGACGTCGTCCGCCAGACGAGGTCGTGCATCGGATTCGTCCACACCAGGACGACGAAGGCGGCGGGTTCGATCGACAGGACGGCGACGGTTCGGACCGAGAGCCACTCCTCGTTGCCGGTGAACGCCAGCACCGTCGCCAGCCAGGCCAGCGGCACCACCGGCGACAGCGTCAGTTCGACGCTCGCCCAGAACACCTTCGCGCCGAGTCCCGGACTCGCCAGTTGCAACCCCTCGGCCAGCGACCAGAGGCTCGCGGCGGCCAGAAAGAGCGTCAGGTGCGCCGCTCCGGGACGCTCGCGGAAGAGCCAGGCCGTGGCCGCCGCCGCCATGCCGACGACCGAGGCCAACAGCGCCAGCGGGGCGTAGAAGGGCAGGGCCATGACGCGTCGTTGCAGACTTGTTTGGTGGCACACATAAATCCCACCCCGATTGGACGGCGGCGGAACGACTCACTGCTCGGTCAGCGTGGTTTCGACCAGATTGGCGATACCGCGGCGGAGGCGACCGCTCGCTGCCGTCGAAGAGATGTCGAGTTCGCCCGCGAGTTCGTCTAAGGACACGTCACGCGGTTGTTCGAAGTAGCCGTGTTCCAGGGCCGTGAGCAACGCCTCACGTTGCGGGCCGGTGACGCCGACGGCACGTGTTCCGCTGACGGCCGACTCGCCGTAGATGTGGTTGACCGATAGCTCGATTCCCTCGCGGCTGCAGTAGTCGTACAGATCGGACAGCTCCCCACGGCTGGGAAACTGCAACTGGACGTTCCAGCCGCCGTCGGTACCCGCCGCTTCGAGCATCAGTCCACCGACCTCCGACGTCTTCGGGGAGATGAGTTTGACGTCCCGGGCGTAACTCAACTGGTAGATGCGGCTGCGTTCGAACGTCGTCTGGTGATGCCAGTCGTCGACGGTCGGATCGTCGGTCAGCGCCTCTTCGAACCGATCGAAGGACTCGCCGGTCACGAGAAACGAAAACAGTCGCGTCTCGGGGTCAGTCGAGGAATCCGAGACGACCTTGATCGTCACGTCGGTCACCGCTCGAATCGTCGGTGTCAGTACGAGGTCCGGATGGCTGATGTCCACGTCGGCGATGACCGGCATGCTGTGTACGTGTAGTACGCCCTGAATAAAGAGGACGCGGATTCGGCGTCGAGAATAACGTCTCACTGTCGCCGCGAGCGAACGGCCGCCCAGACGGCGACCGTCGCCAGACCCAGCGCCGGAATCAGCGGCAACACGAGGTACGCGTCCCGTAGCGACAGGCCGACGACGAGTCGCCCACCCGTCGCCGGCAGCGCTACGATGATCCCGGGTACGACGAGAAACGCGACGACGAGCATTCCCACCACTAGCCAACCGTGCGGGCCGAACTCGCGGTCGTCGCTCACGGTTTCGCGTCCGGCACGCCGACCGCCTTGCCGAACCCCTCGCATCCTTCGAGCGGATGTCCTTCGGCCGTCTCGCTCGTCGGCAGGGCCGCTCCCGGCGTCGCCATGGTCGATCCCCGGCCGACAGTCGATTCCAGACTGTGCTCGACCTCGGTCGCGGGGCTGTCGCCCGTCGGGTCCGAACCCTCCTCGTCTCCGGCGACGGCCCTCCTGCCGCGTTCGATGCGGGTGACTGCGTGCATATTCGGTGCGTAGCGTGGCGGGCCGAAAACGCTGATGGTACCGATCGTCGAGGCGTGAGGGGTACCACGCGTCGAGTCGTGACGGGAGCGTCGGTCGCGCTGGCCGTCCGGGGCCGGCGGGCTTTTGGTCCCGAGTCCACACCCTACGAACATGGTAGACTTCCAGTCACGCGACACCGGTCGCCGCGGTGGCACGGACGACGCGTCCGAGGACGCCGACGACGCCGACCACGGGGACGATGAGCACGACCACGGTGACGGTCACGGCCACGACCACGAGGATCACGGCCACGACCACGATCACGAGGATCATGGCCACCACCAGCACGACGTCGAGACGCTGAGCGTGGCGATCCTGACGATATCGTCGTCGCGGACCCGCGAGAACGATCCCAGCGGTGACGCCATCGAGGAACTGGCCGCAAACGAGGGCCACGACGTGGTGACCCGCGAAATCGTCGGCGACGACTACGACGTCGTCCAGCAGTCACTCGACGCGCTGGCGGGGCGAAGCGACGTCGACGTGATCGTGACGACCGGCGGGACCGGCGTCACGCCCGACGACGTGACCGTCGAAGCGGCGACGCCGCTGTTCGACAAGGAGCTTCCGGGCTTTGGCGAACGGTTCCGCGCGCTGTCGGTCGAGGACATCGGCTCGCGAGTCGTCGCGACGCGCGCGACCGCCGGCGTCGTCGACGGCGTCCCCGTGTTCTGTCTCCCCGGCAGCGAGAGCGCCGTCCGTCTCGGGACCGAGGAGATTATTCTCGATGTGGCCGGCCACGTCGCCGGACTCGCCCGACGGGACTAGCCCGGGAACGGACACAGGCTCGCGGTCAGCACGGCCGCCTCGTCGCCGTCGTTGCGCGCGCCGTGGGCGACGCCGCGCTCGTGGAAGACCACGCCCGGTGCGGCGACTGCCTCCTCGACGTCGCCCTGTTGCACCGTCACCGTCCCCTCGACGACGTGGAAGACGTTCGATGAACCGTCGTGTTCGTGCGGTTCGACCGTCGCGCCCGGACCGAGCGCGAACGCCTTCACTAGCACGTCGTCGTCGACGACCAGTTCCGCGGTCAGTACCTCTCCCGGCTCGGGGTCCAGATCCGGATATCTGTCGAGGCTCATACCGAACCCAAACGGCTCCCGGCCCCTAAGCGTTCCCTCGCCGGGTCGCCGAAACGGGGGGCGAATCACCGGGAGCGAGTAACGCGAATCCGTATCACGCCTCCGTAGCCGCCAGAACCGTTTAGCCGATTGCGTTCGTGGTCGACGTATGGGGTGTAGCCTCTGTGACAGCGACGAGGAGTTCGGAACCGTGGTCGACCTGAGTAGCGGCGACGCAACCGACGAGGCGCTCTGTCAGCGTCACTTCACCCAACTCAGACAGCGCGCCAGTCGCAACCGCGGGTGTCTCGACTGCGGGTCCAAACCCGAGATGGGCATCCGGCGGATTCCACAGGGAACCGGCGACGAACGGCGACAGAACGTCCCCGTGTGGTGTCGCGACCACTACCGCGTCCAGTTCGAGGGGGCGTGAGCGAACGGAACGGATCGAGTATCACGCACGACTTCGCCCACCACCGAAGTCGCTCGCACGCACGACTTCGCTCACTGCCCGACCGTTCGACAGGCCCAGACGCCGCGGCCCGCCGACTGCGCGCGCGACTCCGCGGCGTAGAACCGCGCGGATCGTTCGAACGGCGCGTCGTAGACCCGGGCGTAGCCCTCGGCGACGAGTCGGTAGTCGAAGTTTTGCCCGTCGACGGAGACGTACGCCAGCCGTCGTCCGTAACTGCCCCGGTCGTCCGCCAGCGCGTCGCCGACCAGGCGCACGCGACGGCCGTCCAGACGGTGGCGGGCGAACGCGCTGGCGTTCTCGCCCACGTCACGGAGGCACCGACGGCCGGCGGCGGTGTCGGGAACGCCCTCGAACTCCGCGGGCGTCGGTTCGACGTGGACCTCCGGCGTGTCCACGCCCAGCAGACGGACGCGGTCGGTCGAGCCGTTCGGCAGTCGGACGTCGAGCGTGTCGCCGTCGACGACCGCGATCACCCGCACGACCGTTCCGTTTCGCGGTCCGGAGTCGGTTCCAGCGAGCGTGGTGGTCGGCGTCGCCGAGGCGTCACCGCCAGGACCGACGACGCCGACACAGCCTGCAGTGACGACGGCGAACGCGAGCGCGATCAGCGCCAGCGGCGGGACGGATGGCACGTCGAATGTCTACGCCCGTTCCCGTACCTAAACGTTCGGCCGTGTGCGACGCGGGTCGACCGACGGCGTTCGATTCCAGGTCCCCGGCTTCGATTCCGGGTCGACGACGCTCGTATGACGAAGGTCTGACATAGGTTGATGGGCCGCGACGCGAAACGCTCTGCTATGAGCACGGACGCCCTCCGGCGAGCCTCCGACGCCATCGCCGCGGTCGCAACTGCGGACGACGGCGTCGACGTCATCGTCTCGTCGCTGCTCGCGGGCCTGGACGGCGACGACGAGAAGGCCCGCATCAGCGCGGCCTGGGCGACGTGTATCGTGGCGGACGCGGCCCCGGACACGCTCGGACCGTTGACTCACGGGCTCGTCGAACGGCTGGTCGAGTCGCCGGACGACGCCTTCCTGCACCGGACGCTGGCGACGATCCACGAGGACGAACAGGAGGTCGTTCGCGAGGCGTTGGCGGCCATCGCTGGCGAGCATGCACGGACGCTCTATCGCCGCGTCGTAGCGGCGGACCCGTGGGACCTCGACGACGTCGTCGATGCGGACGACGGCGGACCGGACGTGCCAACGCGCCGGCTGATTCGAACCGACGGATCGACCGCCGAGCCGCCCGAAACGACGCCGGGCCAGCCCCGACGGCCGTCGTCTACGGACGAGCGTGCGTCTGCGTCGTCCGATTCTTCGCCGGGGGGCGATTCGGGGAAGACGGACACGTCGTCGTCCGACCGGGAGGAGACGACCCGGCGGCGCGAACGAATTCGGGCGTTCGCCGACTCCGATCTGTTCGCGGACATCGACTACCACAGCGACTTCGACGAGTTGACCGTGATCGCGCCCCGGAGCGAGCGGCGGTACGCCGACGTGGTGCGAACGCGAGCGACCCAGGGCGGCCGGACCGTCGGCGTCGCGTTGCGTCTGTACGATTTCCCGAATCGGGATGGCGATTTCGAGCACGTGCTGATCGATCGACTCGACGACTGGGCCGGTGTCAGCGACGTCACCGGCGTCGTGGCGGTCCGCGACTGGGGCGACGCGCCGGCCCTCTGGGCGGGGACCGAGTACGTCGAGGAGACGCTGACGTCGATCGGTCGCCGCCCGATAGAGGCGGCACTCTGGGACGCACGCGTGCTCACGGGTGCGCTGGCGGACCTCCACCAGCGGGGTGTCGTCCACGCGGGAGTGGATCCGCACAACGTCGTCTATCCCGCCGGCGTCGTCGACGGACGGTCGCGCCCCCTGTTCGACAACGTGGGGCTGCTCCTGGCGTATCGCCAGTATTGCGATCCGTCGTCGTATCTCGATCCGCGGTACGCCGCTCCGGAGTACTACTCGGAGACCTACGGCGCGGTCGATCGAGTGACGGACATGTACCAGCTCGGGGCCGTCCTCTACCGGCTGTTCACCGGGCGACACCCCTTCGACGGCGGCTTCGACGAGGTCCGTGAGCAGGTCCTCTCGGCGCGTCCGCCCCGCCCATCCGCCGTCGACTCGCGGCTCCCCGATGCTCTCGACGACGTCGTCGCGAAGGCCATGTCCAAGGACAAACTCACTCGCTACGACACGGCGGTCCGGTTTCACCGCGAGGTCGCTGCTCTCTGTGATTCGCTGCTGTGATTCGCTGCTCGCTCGTCCGCTGTCCCGATAGTCACCGCTTCGCCAGCGCCGCCACGGGGTTGCTGACCGACGTCAGACACGTATCGCGGTCCTGTCAATTGTGCGTTCTGTGAAGTTAGTGACTGCGTCAGACAAAAATAGTCAATATTACACTTTTTGGGGATTATATGCGATCCCCTCAGAATCTATTTTACACGTCTCTCAAGCCTCCTGATACATAACATGTATTTTACATATTTGGGAATTATTAAGTTTCTCGAACTACGAAATCCGATTGCATGTTCGGACATCTCGAAGATACGGAACGCGGGCAGGTCGGTATCGGGACGTTGATCGTGTTCATCGCGATGGTGCTAGTGGCGGCGATCGCAGCGGGCGTGCTGATAAATACGGCGGGATTCCTGCAGTCGAAATCCGAGGCGACCGGCCAGCAGTCCGGCCAGCAGGTCACCAATCGCCTGCAGGTCGTCGCGTCGACGGGGTCGCACATCACCGCCAGTCAGACCGAACTCGGGGTGGTGAACCTGACCGTCAAGAAATCGCCGGGCGCGAGCAACATCGACCTAGAGAACGCGACCGTCCAGTGGGTCGGTCCCGCCGGGACGTACAACCTCGTCAACGCGTCGGTCTCGGCGGCAGGTGCCGACGGCCACTTCGGCATCGTCGCCTTCAAGGACGCCGACCAGTCCAAACCGGTGCTGAACGACCCCGACGACCGGATGATCATGGTCTTCGACGTCGGCCAGAACGACGTCGCCGCTGACGACTTTCTCGACGGTCAGCGGGGAGGTGAGGGCGGTCTGTCCGGGACCGCCGGCCAGGACTACTTCGGCGAGGTGCTCAATGAGGGTGCGTCTGTCACCATCAAGATCACCACCAAATCCGGTGCGACCACCACCACGCGGTTGGTCGTCCCCGAGTCCCTCTCTGGCGAAAGCGCCGTTGGACTGTAACCGGACGGGTACCACGTCGACTCTCGGGTCGGACGACCGCGTCCGCGTTCCCGTTTCGGCATCGAACGTCGGACACCGACAGCCCGTTTGCTCCACGTCGAGGCGCTCGTCGACGGATGAGGCCGGTCGCACGTTCACTCTGGCGTCTCCATGACGGGACCTGCGTACAGCGAGTACGCCAGTATCGCGAACCCGAACGCCGTGAAGACGCTCTGAACGCCGACGCTCTCGACGAGATTCACGCCGAGGCCCTGATGGAGGGTGCCCCCGAGCACCGTGCCCAGCGTGACCAGTCCGATGCCGACTGCGAGTGCCCGGAGTGCGGCGGCCCCCGTTCGCCGGTAGGCCCGGTAGGCGACGAGGGTGAGCAACCCCCCACACAGCAGCGTCACCGTCTTTGCGGCCGCCAGCAGGAGGGTACTGTCGAACATCTCGATTGGAACTTCGGTTACAGCAGTCGCTATCACTCGGCGTACAGCGAATAGACGATGACGGCGAACCCGATGGTCGTCGTGGAACTCTCGATGAGCAGTGCCGACGTCGGCGCGTACGGCAGGAGTCGATCGACGACGCCGGCGAGCAACGCACCGATCGTCACGATCGCGAATCCGATGGAGAGAAACCACAGCGGCTGTGAGTTCGTTCGCCTGTACGCCTTGTACGAGAAGTACGTAATCAGCCCGCCGAGGACGAGACTGATGGTCTTGAGCGCGACGACGGTCGACGTGATGTGTGGGGTCATGTTTCCTTGCGCACCTCCGCCCAGAGTTCCTCTAGCCTGCGGTCGGCAGTCCGTGCCCGCCGGGCGATGGTCGCCTCGAACCGACGGTCGTCGGTGAGTTGGATGACGACCTCTTCGAAGTCGATGTCGTAGCGGCTGGCGTGTTGCCCGTCGGGGCGGATTTCGGTCTCTTCGATCAGCAACTCGGCCTCCATCAGGAGGTCGAGTTTTCGGTAGGTCGTCGACAGCGGCACGCCGGTTTCGTCCGAGATTTCGCTGACGGTCATCGGCTCCTCCAGCGCCGCGACGATCTTCCGGCAGTCGGGGTCGTCGAGCGCGTCGAGGACGTCCTGGAGTTCGATGTCATCTTCGTCCGCGAACGGGTCACGGACCATCTCGGCGGCGATTCGTCGGAGACCGTAATAATAGCTCCGTAATGCGGTCGTGATCGGCGACTACGGGGCACGTATCGCGTAGGCCACTAGCCCCTATAGGACAGCTATACTCAACGGCCGGTCTGGCCGACACGTAATATGGCAAACGGCGACACGCACGACACCCGACTGGCGTGTGACGACCACGACGTTCGACTGACGCGTCGCGAGGCGCTGGCGGCGATCGGCGGGGCGGCAGTACTGGCACGGGCACCGCTCGTTGCACCCGCCGCCGCACAGGAGGCGACCACCCGGGCGTTCGTCGGGTCCTACCACTGGGGCTTTTTCGTGATAACCGACCGGGGCGAGGAGGTCGATCGACTCACGCTCTCGACCGGTGACGAACTCCGGCTCACGCTGTTCAACGTCGAGGCCGAGGAGGCCGTCGCCGAACTCCCGAAGCGAATTCGCCAGGCGATTCCGGGATCCGACGAACGACAGCGACGAAACGAGGAACGGATTCCCGTCCCGCAGGGTACGGATCTCGAAACCGTACACGAGGCGGCGGAAGTGACGTATCCCGACCACAGCCTCGCCATCGTCCGCGACGATTTCCTCCGCGGGACGAGCGGAGGAGCCGGGCCCGGAAGCGGACCCGGTAGCGGATACGGACCCGGGACGGGCTTCGGGCCTGGGATGGGCTTCGGACCCGGCTGGGGGATGCACGGACCTGGCGGCAACGGCGGGTTCGGTCCCGGCGGAAGCGGCGGCTTTGGACCTGGCGGCGGCTTTGGACCTGGCGGCGGCTTTGGACCCGGTTGGGGCTGGAGTCACCACGGCCCCGGCGGCGGACCCGGTCCGCACGGTCCCGGATGGGGGATGGGAAGCGGGATGCTCGCTCCACCGGAGTTCCTCTGGCACCACTCGACGTCGCCCTCGGAACTCGGGGTCGTCGTCGACGCGGCCGGCTCCTACGGGTTCGCGTGTACGATCTACTGTGGCTACGGCCACCCGTACATGGTCGAACCGGGCCGCATCGTGGTCGACGGGTCCTGACCGGGTTGCAAACGGGTCGCTCGTGGCTTGTTGTCCCTCCGACGCCCGCATCATCGCCAGACCGCCACACCGGCGACGCCGAGCAGGCCAGCGCCCCAGCCCACCAGTCCGAGAGAGGCGAGCCACGCCGGGGGCGTCTCCGCGAAGCCCGGCGCGACCGGTGTGACCGACACCGCGACGACGAGCGCCCGGTACGCGCTCGGCGGACTCAGCGCCGTGGCGGCGGTGAGCGTCGACTCCGAGAGGAGGCCCGCCCCGAGGCCGACGACGAGACTGGCGTCGAGACCGAGCACGAACCCGACGAACGCCAGCGCCGCGAGCGCGAGCGCGCCACGTGACGTCGTCGCCAGCGCGGACACCGCCAGCGCGAGCGCGAGGGTAACGAGAGCGTACCCCGCAGTAAGAGCGACGAATCGGAGGTAAAGCACCGGCGAATCGACCGTCGCGTGGGTCGCCAGGACCGTCGTCCCCTGCTGCTGGAAGAACGCGACCTGCAGTCCCGCCACAGCGAGCGCGAGCAGGACGACCGTCACGAGGGCGACTGCCCGCCCCAGGAACAACCCGCCGACGTAGGTCCTCCGATCGACGGGATAGGTTCGAAGGACGGCGAGTTCGCCCCGGGCGCGCTCGTCGAGAATCGCCCGGTAGCCCAGCGCGAACCCCAGCAGTGGCACGAGCGCTTCCAGCGGCGTCAAAAGCGTCAGCGTCAGTGGCAGGTAGCCGCC
Organism: Haloarculaceae archaeon; assembly: GCA_042217765.1. GTDB lineage: Archaea > Halobacteriota > Halobacteria > Halobacteriales > Haloarculaceae > JARUKX01. Next base: position 20,477 of record JBDGSB010000110.1, read on the forward strand.
GCCGGCGTTGCCCAGCCAGCCGAGCGCGGCGACGACGGCGACAAACCCGACAGCTAGCGCCAGGACCAGTCGGCTTCGAAGCAGCGTCCACAGTTCCCGGTTGGCGATCACGAGCAATCGCCGGGGGTCGCTCGTGGACGTCTCCCCACGTTCTACAGCAGTCTCGGACGGGCCCCCGCCCTCGGCGTCGGTCACGCGTCCCTCCCGCGGCCGCCCTGGACGCCGACGTCCGCCCGTTCGATCAGCGCGGAGAACGCCGCCCGCAGTGAGTCCGTTCCGGTGCGCTCTTGCAGGGTTGTCGGCGGCCCGATCGCCTCGACGGTCCCCTCGTTCAGGAGGACGACCGCGTCGGCGACCGCGTCGACGCCGCCAAGGTCGTGAGTCGCCAGAACGACCGTCGTTCCCGTCGCGCCCAGATCGGCGACGACCGAGAAGATGCGCGCGGCCATCTCGGGATCGAGGCCGCTGGTCGGTTCGTCGAGCACCAACAGCGGCGGATCGCCGACGGTCGCCTGCGCGACGCCGAGCAGGCGGACCATCCCACCGGACAGCGCCTCGACGCGACGGTCGGCCACGTCGGCCATCCCGACCCGCTCGAGGGACGCCCGCACGTCGACGGTCGCTGACGTCAGGTCGGCGTAGAATCGGAGCGTTTCGGAAACTGTGAACCGCTCGCGAAACGACGGCGACTGCGGCAGGTACCCCACGGGTCGCTCGGCGTCGACGGCGCGTTCGACCGTGCCGCGGGTCGGGGCCAGCAGTCCGGCCAGGACCCGCAACAGCGTCGTCTTGCCGGAGCCGTTCGGGCCGACGAGGCCGACGACCGACCCGCGACCGAGCGTCAGGTCGACGCCGTCGAGGACGAGCGCGTCCCCGAACTCGCGGGCGACGGAGCGCGTTCGCAGAACGGGGTCGCCGTGCGAATCGGCTGGACCGTCCTCGGCATCCGGGTCGGCGTTCACGTCGGCACCGGCGTCCGCGTCGGTTCCGTAGTCAGCGCCACTAGTCACGTCAGTTGGGTTCTCGCTCACGCGGCTTCACTCCCGTTGCTCTCTGCTAGACGTTCGGGACGGACGGGGTCGGTCAACGGTCGCGGATCGGCGACGCCGCCGGCTCGCAGGCCGGGAATCGCCGCCTGGAACTCCCGGCCGAGCGCGACCACGGGCGAACGGGCCAGTACCCGCGCGCCGGGGCTGTCGACGTGTGCGTCGACGACGCCGGTCGGCCGGTACGCGCGGTCGTAGACCCCGTCGCCGTCGCGGTCGAGTACGGGCAACCGCCCCCAGTAGTTGCCTCCCCGGGTCCCGCTCCAGATGCGGGTCGGACCGCTCGCCGCCGCGACCTGGCGCTCGTTGCCAACCACGTCGTTCCCGACGACGTCGTTGGTCGGCAACAGCGTGTCCGCCCGGAGGCCGACGTCGTTTCCGACTACGGTGTTGTGCGCGTACAGCGAACTCCGGGAGGCGACGGCGATGCCGTACCGGTCGTCGGAAACGACGTTCTCGGCGACGTAGGAGTCGCTGCCGACCACCGAGAGCCCGATGGCGCTGTCCCGGACGTCGTTTCCCACGAGCGCGTTGTCGACGGGTCGGGTCATCACGATGAGGCCGGTTTCGGCGTTCCTGACGGTGTCGTTCACCAGCAGCGACCGGGAGGTGTACATCTCGTGGACGCCGAATCGGAGCCCGCGCATCGTCGAGTCGCGGACGACGATGCCGTGTGCGCGGTGCGTGTAGACGCCATCGCGTCCGCCGCGAATCGTCGCGTTCTGGACGACGATCCGCGAGCGCATCGCCAGCACGCCCATGAAGCCGTCCTGCCAGCGGTCGCTGCCGTTCACCGCGACGTCGGCGACGACCGACCCGTCGCTGTGCCTGACGACGACGCCGTTGGTCGGCGTCTCGATGCGGACGTCCCGGACCAGCGACCGGTTCGCGCCGTCGAGGACGATGGCAGCGTCGCCGTAGCCGTAGGCCGCCCGGACCTTGGCGTCCCAGCCGGTCGTGTTGGGGCGGTAGGCCGTCGGTGCCGTCGCGTTCGGCCCGACGCCGCTGAGACGGAGCGACGTCACGGCCGTTCGGGGCGCGAACAGCCGGATGACGGTGCCGGTCCCGTCGCCGCGGACGCGCGTCGCCGGCCCCGCCCCGCGGATCGTCAGCGGCTTCTCGACGGTCAGATTCGACGTCTCGTAGGTTCCTGGCGGGAGTCGCACGGTCGTGTTCGGCGGTGCGCGTTCGACGGCCGCCGGAAGCGTCTCCACGTCGCGTCCGACGACGACCGACACCGGCCTGTCGGCGTAGTCGTCGGTCCGGGCGACCGTCCGGTCGGCCCACTGCGAGCGGTTCGCGACCGCCTCGCGGAATCGCGCCCGCTCGTCGCGGTCGGCCGCAAGCCGTGTGACCACCGCGTCCCACCCCACGACGTCGCCGCCGTAGCGCGCCGCGAACGCGCGGGCCGCGTCCCGCGAGGAGAACGGCACCGGCGTCGGTCCCGCCGGCGTTCGCGCGCCGCTGTCGACGACGAAGACGGCGTCGGTCGCCGCCGTCCACCCGACGCCCGGATCCGACCGCACGCGGAGGTAGCCGCGTTCGCTCAGGTACGGGTCGGCGTTCGCGTAGTCGGTCACGAACACCGCCAGCGGGCGGCCGAACTGCTGGCGTGCCTCGGGACGATCGAGTTGTGCGGCCAGCGCGTCAAGCCCGGCGTACCCGACGACGTACTGGTACTGCGAGAAGAACACCTCCGCGCGCGGGACCTCGTTGCCGGCCGCCTCGGCCTGACGAACCGTCGCGCTACTCAACCCCATCTGGAGCGTGTCGTCGAAGGAAACGGGCGACGGCCGCCCGCCGCCCGTCGGCACGAGTAGGAACGCGCCGCCGACGACCACCAGCACGGCGAGCAGGCCGGCCAGCGCGTAGTTCACCAGCATCGCGTCAGTTCCCGAGTTGTGCGATCGTCTCCCGGGTCACGTCGTCGAACGCGGCGAGTTCCCCGCCGTATTCTGACCGGAAGCTCCGGGCGTCGCTCGATTCGGAGAAGCCGATCAGGTCGGCCCCCATCGCGCCCCCGACCGACGAGCCGACGACGAAGGTGACCGACTGCGCGTCCACGAACGCCTCCGCGTCGGGATGCGTCGAAATGAGCGCGTCGCCGCCCTCCGAGAACACCTCGTAATCGACGGCCGAGTAGTCGGTGACGTAGAAGACCTGCCGGTTCCAGCCGCGGTCGCGCCGCCGGAAGTCGTACTCGAAAGCCTCCCACGTGCTGTCGAACCGCGCGGGGTTGTCGTGGCCGGAGGGGCGCTGATCCGCGTAGAATATCTCCGCACTCGGGCCGGGGTGTTTCGGGATCACCATGCCACAGACGTCGCAGGTGTCGGCGTCGGTCAACGCCACCGCGTCGGGGACCGTCCCGTTCGATCCGCCGAGACACCCCGCCAGCGCCGCGCCCGCGACGGTCGCGCCGCCCACGACGACGCGACGGCGCGTGAAGCAGTCCTCGTCCGTCGCTGGGTCGTCTCGTCGGCGTGTCGTCATGACCGAACGTCCGTGCTTGACGGGCAAAACCCGTCTGGTTCGTTACTCGAACGCGGTCGCGAGCAGTGCGTCGTAGGCGTGGTCGTACGCGTCCGCGACGGCGGCCGGATCGTCGCGTTCCACGTCGGTCAGCGGCGGCAGACCGACCGTCGCCTCGGGATCGACGAGGTCGACGACCGACCCGACGCGCTCTTCGAGTTGCCCGTCGCCGGGGCCGCCGATCGCAACCTCACACCCCTTCGCGTACCGTTGGCCATCGTAGACGCGGGCGCGTCCGGGTTCGACCACGGCCACGGCGTCCGGATCGACGCTGGCGTACGGCCGGGCGACGTCACCGTAGGACTCGACGACCGCCCGATCGGCCGCCGCGACGTCGTCGGCGAGCGCTCGCTGGGCGGGGAGGTGCGTCTCGGCCATCACGTCGTTGAACGCCGCCAGCGAGTCGACGCGGACGGCCTCCTCCAGCGGCAGGTGCTGGCGGGCGCTGTCTGGCACGTCGACGGTCGCGTTGACGACGTACGTCTCGCCGACCCGGTCGAGGACGAACTCCCGGTCGTCCTGCCCGAGGAGGCCGCTGGCCGGGCCCGGCGACGGCCGCCAGAGCCGGTGGATCGGATTGATGGCCTCGGGCCGCACTTCGCCCGGGCTGGCCGCCGCGAGCCGCTTTGCGTCTTTGCCGTAGAGCCGTCCCTCCTCGACGGCACGGCGGTAGTCGTCGTGGTCGAACCAGTAGTCGTTGCCGGCCCGCGGCTTGTACCCGACGGCGTTCGTGCGGGCGACCAGTCCGACCGAGAAGGTGGTCTTGCCCGCGTCGACGCGGTTGGCGCCGGCGACCAGCAGTCTCATTTCAGTCCGTAGTATCCCGGCTGGTCGTCGGCCTCGGGTTCGGCGAAGACGAACCGGTCGGCGTGTTTCAGCAACCACGGAATCGCCCAGTCCAACAGGACGTTCTCCGTCTCGACGTCGAGTTCGCGGTCCGGGTCGAGCCCCTGCAACAGGCGGGCGACTTCGTAGATGGTGTACATCGCGTCGTCGTCGAGCACCTCCGACGGCCGGCGAAACGCGAGCGGACGCAGGTCCTCGAAGTCCGATTTCGGTCGCGGCATACCCGCCGGTTGCGGCCACCCGTGGGTAAATCCCGCGAAACGGCTCAAAAAAACGGCGTCGTTTCGACCGGTCTACTCGAAGTGGCCGACGGACTTCTGGTACTGCTCGGCGACGTGGTCCCAGTCGACGACTTCGAAGAAGGCGTCGATGAAGCTTCCGCGGTCGGGACCGTAGTCGTAGTAGTAGGAGTGTTCCCAGACGTCGAGCGCCATGATGGGGTGAGCACCCCACAGGGCACCGTTATCGTGGCCGTCGACCGCGACGTTGCGCAACTGCTTGGCGACGGGGTCGTACACTAGCAGGGCCCAGCCGCCCGCGGCGCTCGCGGCGGCCTCGAACTCGCCCTTCCAGCCTTCGTAGGAGCCGAAGTCCTCCTCGATGCGGTCGCGGAGGTAGCCCTCCGGTTCGCCGCCGCCGTTGGGGCTCATGTTCTCCCAGAACAGCGTGTGGAGATAGTGGCCACAGCCGTTGTGGGTTACGTTGCCGAGCGCACCGCCGGTACTAGAGTAGTCGCCGCTCTCGCGGTTCTCCGCGAGGGTCTCCTCGGCCGCGTCGAGACCGTTGACGTATCCCTGGTGGTGGGTGTCGTGATGCCACGTGAGCACCTGCTCGCTGATGTGTGGTTCGAGCGCGTCGTAGTCGTACGGAAGGGGTGGCAGCTCTGGGTTGGAACGTTCTGACATGCGAGATACCTCCATTTTCACTGTCGAATGGAAACCTGTTAAAACTTTAGAGCGGGGTGTTAGCGTGTAACACGGCACGGGACGGTCCCGTCGTGGTCGGTAAGACAGCCGTACTCAGAAATCCGATGCCAAATGGCGTGTGCGACGTTCGCACGCGGTGAAACGTTCGGCCGGGACGTCTCGCCGCGTCCGTGCCGTCGGGACAGCGCCGACGCGTCCGCGCCGTCAGAACAGCGCCGACGCGCCCGTGATCGCCGACGGGGAGACCAGTCCGAATGCGGGCAACAGCAGGACCGTCACGACGGCGGCGACCAGCACCGCGGTGTAGATCCCGTTCGGGTAGCCGTCGATCCGGAAGTCGTGGTCGGGCTCTTCGACCCACATCGCCTTGACGACGCGGGTGTAGTAGAACAGCGACAGCGCACTGTTGATGATTAGCGACGCGCCCAGGATCCAGGTGCCGGACTTGGCGGTGGCGGCCAGCAGGTAGAACTTCGAGAGGAAGCCGCCGCCGACGGGGAGGCCGGCGAGGCTGAACAGGAAGATGGTCATGGCGATACAGGCCATCGGTGCCCGCTTCCCGAGACCGTTGAAGTCCTGGAACGTCCGGCCGATTCCCCACTGTTCGGTCAGCGCGATGAACAGGAAGGCACCCGTGTTCATGAATCCGTAGACGAACAGGTGCATCATGCTCGCCCCGAGCACGAAGCCCTTGTCGCTGGCCCCGGCGAGCGCCGCCAGGCCTATGAAGACGTAGCCAGCGTGACCGATCGAGGAGTACGCCAGCATCCGCTTGACCTTCTCCTGGTTGGCCGCGGCGAAGTTCCCGACGAACATCGTCAGGACCGCGAGCACTTCGGCGGCCAGCACCCAGTCGACGGTCGGTGCGGACCCGCCCAGGCCGCCCACGGCGGGGAACGCCGTCGTGAACACGCGGAACGCGAGTACGAACCCGGCAGCCTTCGAGGCCGACGACAGGAACGCCGAGATGGGCGCGGGCGCGCCTTCGTAGGCCTCCGGTGCCCAGAAGTGAAACGGAACGCTGGCGGTCTTGAACGCGAACCCGCCCAGCACCATCAACACGCCGACGCCGAGGACGCCGACGAAGGGCGTGTCGGCGACCGCCTGCGCGACGGCGTCGAACTGCAGGTGGCCGCTGGCGGCGTAGACCAGGCTGATGCCGTAGGCCAGCACCGCCGACGACAGCGCACCGATCAGGAAGTACTTCAGGCTGGCCTCGACGCTGCCCCGGTTGCGCTTGAGAAAGCCAACTAGCGCGTAGGAGGGCAGACTCGACAGCTCTAGCGCGACGAAGCCCGTCGCAAGGCTGTTGGCCGACGCCATCAGCGACATGCCCGTCGCCGCCAGCAGGACCAGCGTGTAGTACTCGGCCTGGTAGTCGCGGTCGCCGACGTAATCCGAACTGGCGACGGTCACGAGCGTCGTGACGCTAGTGACGATGAGCGTGAAGACCAGGCTCATCCCGTCGACAACGAGTTGGTCGTTGAACAGCACGATCTCGCCACCCGTTCGCGGCTGACCGGTCCCCGACGCCAGCAGCCAGCCGGCGTACAGAAACGCCGCCAGCGAGCCGACGCTGGCCAGTCCGGCCAGCAGCGTGCTGTTCGTCGAGTCGGGATCGACGCTGTCGACGAGCAGCAGGACCAGTGCGGCCAGTCCGAGCAGCAGGGTCGGCCCCAGCGCGGTCCACGTCGGGAGCGCCACGGCCATCAGAGACCACCTCCGAGCCAGATACCCAGGATTGGATTGACCGCCCGCTGTATCATGTCGTAGACCAGCCCGGGATTGACCCCCAGCGCGATGACCAACACGAGCAACACGACGAGCGGTGCCACGTCGTGCAGCGGCGCGCGGCCGACCTCGTAGTCCGTCGCGAGGTCGTACTCACCGAACAGCGACCGCTGCATGGCCCACAGCAGATAGCCCGCGACCACGACGATGCCGAACATCGCGACCGCCGTGAAAAGCGGTGCGCTCGGAATGACCGTCGAGTCGAACGAGCCCAGAAACACCAGCACCTCGCCGGCGAACCCGCTCATCAGCGGCAGCCCCATGTAGCCGAAGGCCGCCGCGACGAAGACCCCGACCGTCCAGGGCATCCGGTCGGCGATCCCCGAGATGTCACCGACCATCCGGGTGTGGGTCTCGTTGTAGATGACGCCGACGGTCATGAACATCAGCCCCGAGATGAGGCCGTGGGAGATCATCTGGAAGGTCGCGCCGCCGACGCCGTGTGGCGTGAACGCGATCAGCCCCAGGATGACGTAGCCCATCGAGGAGATCGAGGAGTACGCGACGATGCGCTTGAGGTCCCGCTGAGCCAGCGCGAGCATCGCGCCGTAGATGACGCTGAGGACGCCGAAGCCGGCGATGATCGGGGCGTTGGCCTTCGCGGTCGGCTGCAGCATCGTGAAGTTGAACCGCAGCAGGGCGTACGTCCCCATCTTCAGCAGGACGCCCGCCAGCATCACCGACACCG
>JBDGSB010000123.1:0-27149 GCA_042217765.1 Haloarculaceae archaeon
CGCTCCTCCGCGATGTCCCGGAGCGTCTCGAATTTCTCCTGGCTCACCCGGAAGGAGATCGTCTTGTTTTTGTTGCCCATCTCGTGGGGAACTCGTCGTTGCTCGTACTTAATGATTTGTCAGACGCTCGCACGGAGACGAGTGTAGCGGTCCGTGCGAACGGCGGGAGACGTCAGGTCGACGCTGGTGCGTCGTCGAGGTCGACCTCGCCTTCGAGCGTCTCTAGGGCCTGCACGACGCTCCGGCGGTAGTTCTCGACCGGGAGGTCGTACTGCTCGCGGGCCATCGCGGCGTACTCGTTGGCGTCGTCGTCGACGGCCTCGATGCGGTCGAGCGTCCGGTCGGCGGTCTCGACGACCCAGCGGCGATAGGCGGGTTCTGCCTCGCCGAGGTCGACGACCGCTTCCGGCCGGACCGAGACGTAGACGTCGCCGGTCTCGTCCTCGTAGGTCCGGGGTTTGCCGACGACGGCGACGTGGGTCGGCGTCTCGACCTTCCGGAGGACGCTGGCGGCGTCGGGCTGGTACTGCCCGGCGTAGACGAAGAAGGAACCGGTGGGGTCGACCACACGGCCGCGCCAGTACTCCGATTCGTCGCCGACGTCCTCGGTTTCGGTCAGCGTGCCGATCACGAACACGCGGTTGGCCCGCTCGCCGGTCGGCAACAGGAGATAGACCGGCGCGCGGTCGTCGTCGGACTCCTTGAACGTGTGGCTGGCGTCGTTGAACTCCTGGGCGAAGACGCGGCGTGCGACTTCGCGGGTGGGCGTGCTCGACATCTAGATCGACCTCGCTCTGATGAGGACGCTCTCGGAATCGACCGGCCCGGACAGTTCCTCGACGTCGTTGGCCAGGACGTACCGGCCCAGCGTCGGTCCGGTAACGCGGTAGTAGCGTCCGAGCGTCTTCGTGCGCATCTCGTCGGCCACCACGGACGTATCGAGCGCGTCCATCGCCATCTCCTGGGCCTCCTCGAGCGTGATGCCGGTCAGGTTCTCGGTGGCCTCCTGGTCGAAGATGACCTCGTGGACCTCCCGGCCGTCGTCGACGACGCCCTTGATGCGGAGGTCGAACTCGCCGTCGACCTCGCCGTGTTCCGAACAGCGTCCGTTCTGGAGGACGCGGGTGCAGTCCTCGGTGGGACAGCGCTTGATGAGGCCGCTGCCGCTCTGGATGTCCACTAGCGCACCTTCGATTTCGACGCTGTCGTCGCCGACCTCCATCTCCGTGTCGACCGCCTCGATGGTGGTCGTGCGGTTGAGCTTCACCGAGAAGCGACCCTGGTACTCGTCGGTCACGACGTTTCGCAGCGAGTAGACCGTTCCCGCTTCTAGTTCGGGGAGGTCGGATTTCGACCACTTGGTGAACTTCACGGTGCCGGTCTCGTCGCCGAGCAAGCCGACCTGTGCAACGGCGTCGGCGCGCGGTTCCCAGAGTTCGACGACCTTCGCGGTGAGGTCGATCCACTCCTCGGGCGCGTCGATGTCGCTAATCTGGACCGTCTCGTTGCCCCCTCCTTGGAGGTCATCGCGGTCCATCCCCGCCTCGTCGAGGTAGGTGTTGACGACGCTGCGGCGGGCCTCGTTCACGGGGACCCTGTACTCGTTGACCAGCGTATCGAGGCGCTCCTCGACGTCCTCGACCGTCAGGTCGAGCCGGTCGGAAAACTGTTCGTGTATCTCGGTCGCGTGGGTACGCAAATCACTCATTCGTGCTCTGTCTCCGCGTGGTTTTCGATGGGAGACACCCGAACGTTGGTCGCCATCACGTATAAACCCTCCCAAACCCGGGTGGAAGTGAAATCCGGCGATAGAGGGTTCCACGAAGGCGACGGAGGTGTGTGAAGGTTCCACGAAGGCGACGGAACGGACGATCAGGTACCCGCTTTCGCGGCGGGTGGACGACAGTCTTTTCCACCGTGGCGGCGGGACGACCGACATGGACAGGCCACTGATCGCCGTGGTTCTCGCCGGGGGAACGGGCACCCGCCTGTATCCCGCCAGCCGGAGCGACCGGCCAAAACAGTTCCAGGGCTTCGGTCGCGGACGGTCCCTGCTGGCCGAGACCGTCGAGCGGCTGTCGTTCGCCGACGAGACGTACGTCCTGACGGCTCCGGAGTTCGCCGCCGACGTCCGCGAGCACGCGCCGTCGGCGGCCGTGTTGGCCGAACCCGAACCGAAGGACACGGGGCCGGCGCTGGTCTACGCCGCCCACCGGATTCGCGAGCAACGCGGCGAGTGCGTCCTGCTGGCGGCGCCGAGCGACCACCACGTCGACGGCGACGTCGCGGCGACGGCCGAACGCGCGGCGCGGGTCGCCGTCGAGACCGACGGGCTAGTGACGCTGGGCGTCGAACCGACGCGGCCCGCGCCCGGCTACGGGTACGTCCAGCCCGGCCCCGCCCGGGACGGCTACGCACCGGTCGCGGCGTTCCAGGAGAAGCCCGACCGCGAGACGGCCGAGAGGTACGTCGCCGCGGGCTACTACTGGAACGCCGGCATCTTCGCGTGGACGCCCGCGGCCCTGCTCCGGGAGGCTTGTGGAACACCGCTCGATCCGCTACTCGACGCGCTCGACGACGGAAATCCGAAGGCGGGCTTCCGGGCGGTCGAGGCCGTCAGCGTCGACTATGCAGTGCTCGAACGGACCGACGACGCGTACGTGGTCCCCGCCGACTTCGCGTGGGACGACCTCGGCACCTGGGACGCCGTCGAGCGCCTCGTCGATTCCGACGCCGACGACAACGCCGTCCTCGGCGAGGCGCTGACCGTCGACGCCAGCGACAACGTGGTGGCGACCAACGGCCACGTCAGCCTCGTCGGTGTCGACGACCTCGTGGTGGCGTCCTACGGTGACCGGACGCTGGTCGTCCCCAAAGAAGACAGCCAGCGCGTGCGCGAGGTGGTCGAGCGGTTGCAGGAACGGGGCCGCTTCTGATCGAGCGGGTGGCGGTTCGAAAACGACCGCGTCCGTACGGGAGCGCGTCCGCTCACTCCCGGAGCGCGCCGCCGTCGACTGGAACGGCCGCACCGTTGACGAAGCTCGCGCGCGGACTAGAGAGGAAGGCAACGACGTCGCCGAGTTCGATCGGCTGGCCGACCCGATCCAGGGGCACTGCCTCGGCGAACGACTGGATGGCGTCCCGGTAGTCGTCGTAGTCGCCGCGCTCGACGGCGTCCTCGGCGAGTTCCTCCAGGCGGCCGGTCTCGTGGGGGCCCGGCAGGACCGCGTTGACGCGCACGTCGGGTGCGAACTCGCGGGCCTGGGTCTCCATCAGTCCCAGCACCGCGCGCCGGACCGTGTTCGAGAGGACGAGTTCGTCCTGGGCCTCCCGGACGGTGCGCGAGAGAATGTTGACGATGGTGCCGTGGTCGCTGTCGACCAGGTGCGGGTAGGCCTCGCGGGTGGTCCAGACGGCACTCATCAGCAACTGGTCGAACGCCTGGAACCAGTCGGTGTCTTCGGTATCGAGAAACGTGCCGCTGGCGGGACCGCCGGCGCTGGTCACGAGGTGGTCCAGTCCTCCGAACTCCTCGACGGTTTCCTCGACGATGCCGGTGACGTTGTCGGGGTCGCGGATGTCCGCCTGCAGTCCCATGACGTCGCCCTCGCCCATCGCGTTCAGCCGATCGCAGGCGTACGCGAGTTGATCCTGGCTCCGGCCGACCATCGTGACGTTCACGCCTTCCTTCGACAGCGCCTCGGCGCAGGCGTGGCCGAGGCCGCTCGTGCTCGCCGTTACCAGTGCCGCGTTGCCGTCGATGTCCAGATCCATGTGCGGCTACTGGTCCCTCGCGCTTAAGTGGATGTTGTCCCGCGTCGACCGTCCGATACGGATTCGTGTCTTTGGGGTCCGGTCTACGACGAGTGCTCGCCCTGTCGTCTGACCCGGACGGTGCCGTCGGTCGTGACGGTTATGAGCAGGTCGGCGACGACCTCGCGTCCCTCGACGGCCGTGCCGGCCGCGTCGCTGATCTGCTTCATGAGCTCCGGCGCGGTGTAGCCGACCTTGATGTCGGCGTCGTCACAGGCCGAGAACACCCGGGAAGGAGCGTCGTAGAGGTCGGTGCCGGCTGGAATCGTGACCCGGGCCGGCGCGCGAAGCGCCGTCACGAAATCGACGGTCTCCGCGGCCTTCTGGACGTTCTCGCGGGCGCTCGACTCGATGCTGGCGATGTTCGCCCGCGAGGTTCCCATGTGGTCGGCGATGGCCGCCTGCGTCTGGCCGCGCTCGCGGAGCGCGAGCACCTCGGCCTGTCGCCGCGTCAGCACGCTCTCGGCGGCGTCGAACCCGATCGATCGGAGTATCTCCCCGGCGTCCATCTCGTCGGTCATCGCGGATCACTCGAACGGCAGTGGCACACTGGGTAGTCGTAGCGAGGCCACCGCGAAAAAGTTACGGGGCGGAGTCGGGACTGTCCACGTACCGACGTTCCCGACGGTGGCCGGTCACGAACCCCAGAAGTTGTCCCGGCTTCCCAGACGCGGGCTGTCGTCTGCGCCCTCGTCGTCGTTTGACTCCTCGTCGGCCGCGACGTCGTCGGCCGTGCGTTCGTCGTCGGACTCGTCGGGTTCCTCGGGCAGTCGCTCTAGTTCTTCGGCTCTGGCGTGATTCGAGCGCACCTTCGTGATTTCGACGCGCGAGCGGGCGGGCGGCAACACGCCGTCGACCATGACGATGAAGCCGTCCTCGGTACGGCCGACGCCGGCCCCGCTCTCGTGGATGTCTTCGACGTCGATGACCACTTCCTCGCCGGGTCTGACCGGCTGGGACTTCAGGTCACGAATCGGCTGGTTGTAGTGGTTGCACCACTCGACACCGCCGCGGTCGCCGTAGTGTTGACACCCCATCCCTTCGATTCGCTCCGAGAAACTCGGGCACTCGTCCGCGAGTGGACAGTCCGACATGGCTCCCGATAGCAAGCCAGTGGATTAATCTCTTACGACCGGCCCTCTTCCCGGGGCGACGGCGTCATCGTCGCGCCGGCCGTCACTGCATTCGGACGAATCGAACTCCGCCATGGTCGCTTCGGCGGAGCGACCCGTCCGATCGCTTGACGCCGCGGACGAGCGTCTGACGTCGCGTTCCCACGGGCGCGAGAACGACGCCGTCGGGTCGTAGCTGGTCGACGACCGCGTCGGGAACGTCGTCGGCCGCACACGTGAGATACGCCCGGTCGTACGGCGCGTGCTCGGGCCACCCGTTCGCGCCGTCGCCCGTACGGACCGACACGTCGCCGTAGCCGAGGCGGTCGAGACGCCGGCGCGCCTGTCCCGCGAGGTGGTCGTGGTACTCGACGCTGTAGACGTTGCTCGCGCCGACGAGTTCGGCGGTGCAGGCGGCGTGGTAGCCACAGCCGGTGCCCACTTCGAGCACGCGATGGCCGGGCTCCAGGTCGAGCACGTCGAGCATGATGGCCACCATGTGCGGCGCGGAGATTGTCTGGCCCTCGCCGATGGGCAGCGGCGTGTCCTCGTAGGCCGACGCTCGGCGCGATTCGGGGACGAACGCGTGTCGCGGAACCGACCGGATGGCGGCGAGTGCGCGCTCGTCGTCGACGCGCTCCTGCCGGGCGAGGCGGTCGACCAGCCGATCGCGGGCCGCCGCGTCGTCGGACATCCCTACCAGGCCGACCACGCGGTCGTGGTCTCGTCGCGGACGTACAGCCGCTTGACGTCTTTCGCCACCGCCGCGTCGCCGTCGTGATCGAGCTTCTCGAAGTCGTAGCCGTGGGCGTCCTCGCGCAGGTAGATTCCCTCGACGGTGAACGCCTCCTCGCCGAGTTCGTCGGCCTCGCCGACGACGAACTCGTAGTCGCCGGGCACGTGCAGCGTCTCCGAACGGGTCTCGTCGTGGGCCCCGTCCTTCGGGTGGACGGTAGCGTTGACCGCGACGTTGCCGACCGCCCGGGTCCAGACGGTCCGGACGTCAGCCGCGTCGGCCGCCTCGCTCCGGCCCGACTCCAGTTCGAGGCTGGTGATGCGGACGGTCATGATGGCCTCGTCGGTTTCGAGCAGGAACTCCTCGCCGACGGCCAGCGTCTCCTCGGCGGGAACCTCGACCGTGGCCGGGACGGAGTCGCCGTCCTGGGAGACGACGACGTCGCGCCGGACCGTCTCCGGTTCCGGCAGTCGTACCTTGTGAACGTGATCGCAGTCGGTACACCTGACCGTCGCCCGTCCGCCCCCCGAGTTCAGTACCTCGTGGACGGTCTCGACGTCCGGCGAACAGGCCGGACAGCCGACGGCGACGCGCTCGCTCGTGCTCGTGTCACTCATACGACCTAGTACGTGTCCGACCGTAAAAGCGGGCTGGTCGGCGGACCGGCCGGTTCGGACGACGGCAGTCGCTATCGATCCCGCTGCTCGACGGCGTCTAGCAGCGCGGTCGTCCGTTCGACGAGCGTCTCGACGTCGGGCGCGAGCAGTTTCACGATGGCCTCCTTGCCGACGTCGCCGCGGTCGATCACGGCTGCGGGCGTCCCGTCGGCATTCTCGAAAGCCCGGCGTGCACCCCACTGCATGGTCGAGCCCTCGCTCTCTTTGACCGCGTCCGGTTCGGCCCCGCGGTCGTACTCCGTGACGGGGGCGGCCAGGGCGTCCAGCGCGGCCTCGACGTCGTCGTCGAACCGGCAGTTGACCGCGAACCGGCAGTCGGGATCGAACTCCCGGGTGGCCAACAGGAATCGCGCGACGTGGCTGGACGCGCCGAAGCGAACGCCGCGGTTGGGCGCGACGCCCGACAGCGTCCGCGTGATGCGGCCCTCGACGGCGGCAGTCTCGGCGGCCGTCTCGGCGTACGGCGTCGCGCCGACGACGTTCATCCCCACCTCCGGAACGAGGGCGCTCACGTCGCGGTCGACGAACCGCTCGACGACGAACTGGACGTCCTCGGCGGTGGGGTGTCGGGCGGCCTGCTCGCGGGTCTCCACGAGGTGGTGGACCGACCCCGGTCCCTCGCCGACGTCGAGGTTGTACCGGACCGCGCGAGCGAGCAGGTCGATGGCCCGTCCCACCGCCGTCGCCAGGTCGGCCCCGTGGGCGAGTTCGGTGGCGATGGCCGCCGACAGCGTACACCCCGAGCCGTGGGTGGCGTCGGTCGCGACGCGGTCGTGGCGGAACGTCCGGACGGCGTCGTCGGTGACGAGGACGTCGACCACCTCCCCGTCGGCCGCGAGGTGGCCGCCCTTCACGAGCGCGGCGTCGGCACCCATCTCGACGAGTGCCTCGCCGGCCTCGCGCGCGTCGGTCGCGTCGTCGAGGTCGACGCCGGTCAGGACCGTCGCCTCGTCGGCGTTGGGCGTCACTAGCGTCGCCTCGGCCATCAGGTCCGCGTAGGCGTCCTCGGCGTCGGCGTCGAGCAGTCGGTCACCCGAGGCGGCGACCATCACCGGGTCGATCACCAGGTCGGGCAGGTCCGGAGCGCGGTCGGCCACCAGTTCGACGACCTCGCGGGTCGCGAGCATCCCCGTCTTCGCGGCCGCGACGTCGAAGTCCTCCCGGACGGCCGCGATCTGGGCGTCGATCTCGTCGGTCGGCAGCAGGTGCGTGCTCCGGACGCCCGTGGTGTTCTGTGCGGTGACGCTAGTGATCGCGGTAGTGGCGAACCCGCCACCGGCTTCGATGGTCTTGCAGTCGGCCTGAATACCGGCCCCGCCGCCGGAGTCGCTGCCGGCGACGGTCAACACGACCGGCGGCGACTCGGGTGCTGGCTGTCGGGTCATGGTCGAACCCTGGTCGGCCGCCCACTAAGCGATGGCGTTCGGACCGCCACGGCACCCGTCGTCGGTCGTGTCCGCCGACCGATCGTCGGGAGACGGCGACGGCGACGGAGACGGCGACGGAGACGGCGACGGCGACAGCGACGGAATCGAGATCGATACCGTCACACAGCTAGCAGGTGTCTGACGCGGGTTTAAGTCGAGTGGCGACCTCCACTCGAACGAGGCGTGCGAACGATACCCACGCCACGATACACCATGACGGACGTTCCAGCCCGGAAAACCGACGAGGGGAGCGGCGAACGATACGGCGCGTTCGAAACCGGCGACGGATCGGTCATCGTCTACGACCGCGAGAAACCGACCGCCTGGGTACAGTCGGACTACGCGGTCGAGGTCGGGTCGAACTAGCCTACCGTTCGGTGGTGGAAGTCGACGTCAGCAGTGCCCAGACGTCCGCGAACACGAGCGCGAACTGCTGGGCGACGATCTGCACGTCGAACCACAGCGACTGCCTGCGGATGTACTCGACGTCGTAGCGGAGTTTCCGGATCGGTTCGTGGCCGGTCGCGCCCTGAATCTGGGCGAGGCCGGTGAGTCCGGGGCGGACGAACCAGCGACGCTGCCACTCGTCGACCGCGCGCTGGATGTTCGCGTCCAGTTCCGGTCGTTCGGGACGGGGGCCGACGACGCTCATGTCGCCGGTCAGGATCGACCACAGTTGCGGAATCTCGTCGAGGTGGGTCTGCCGGAGGACGTGCCCGACCCGGGTCACCCGCGGGTCGACGCCGCCGGCGTCCTCCGCGCTGAGTTTCGCGCCGGTCCCGTCCTCGGCGTCGGCGACCATGCTGCGGAACTTGTAGACCCGAAAGGTGCCGCCGAACTCGGCGGTCCGCTCGTGGCTGTACAGGACCGGACCGGAGCTGTCGAGTTTGATCGCGACCGCGATCACGAGGACGACCGGCGCGAGCACTAGCAGGGCCGTCGTCGCGAACAGCAGGTCGAACGCGCGCTTGACGATGCGGTCCTGCCAGTCCCAGGGGGCCAGCGTGACCGACACGAGGTCGCCGGTCTCGACGTCGGACATGAGCACGCTGCTGGCGTGGTCGCGGTGGACCTTCGCGACCACGTCGTGGGTGTAACAGCTCGCGAGGATGCCGAAAAACTCGTTGCGGTCCGACCGCGAGAACGCCAGCAACACGGTGTCGACGTCGTACGCGTCGAGGACGGCGTCGAGCCGCGACAGCCCGCCGAAACACTCCAGGGCCGCCAGCGGATCTCGGCCGCCGTTGGCGACCGCGGACGCGGGTTCGGACTCGGCGTCCGGCCTGACCGACGGCGGCGCGACGTAGCCGCTGACGGGCACGTCGGCGCTGTCGAGGACCGTCCGGAGGACCGTCGGGTCGTCGCCGACCAGCACGGCCTGCGACGGCGTCGTGGGACCGCGGCGAATCGCGGCGAACCACACCGGCAGTAGCACGCCGAGCAACGCGATGGACGCGATGAGCGTCGGTCGCGGGAGCCGGTAGGTCCAGTCGAAGTACCCGACGGTCGCCAGCGCCGTCGCCGCCAGGAACACCCGCTTTTCGGCCAGCACGACCGTCGAAAAGATGCGCCGGGACTGGGGCTTGAACAGCGGCCACGCCGCCGCCACGACGACGACGAGCGTCGTCAGGACCACGTTCACCAGTTCGCCGTTTGCGTACGTGTGTGCGGTCAGAGGGGTCAGGGCGGTCACCACCGCCTGACTGGCCGGATGGTTCGCGACGGCGACGGCGACGACAGTCGCGGCCACGGTGCCGCCGGTCGCAAGCGCGCGATACCCCCGTCCCGTGACCATCGTGTGGACGAAGTCAGCAATCGGACATAAACGCTGTGTTCGAACGTCCCGGAACCTCGGGGGCACGGGACGGAGTCACATCGGCGACCGGAATCGCGCCGGCGACCGGAACCGAGTCGGCGGCACGAACACAAGAGGTTTTACGGCCACAGTCGACGTGCCGCCATGCGTCGCCGCCGTTTCCTCGCTACCGGAACCGCCCTCCTGGCCGGTGCGTTCGCGGGGTGTGCCCACTCCAACGCGGCGTTGACGATGGACGCCGTCGACGACCGGGAACTCGCCGAACGGGCCAGTGCCCCCATCCCCGAGGAGGACAACGAGTATCGCCGCATCGTCGAAGCGACCGTCGAGAACGGGACCGCCACCGCGAACGGGACGTATCCGCCGATCGAACCCGATCGCACCATCGCCCACGCTGGCGCGTACTACGAGGTCAGATACACGGTCACGGGCAGTCGAACCGTCGATCGGTACACCATCGAAGTCGACTTCGACCCCGAATCGACCGACGGCCCGACGATTGCCTTCGAGGACCTCCCGGCCGTCGACCGCCAGGCCCTGTCGGGACTGCTACCGCCCGGGGAGGACCACCCCTCCGGGGAGGGACCGGACGCGGGCGTCGCCCGGACCTACAGCGACGCCGAGCAGGCCGACTCCGTGCTCGTGCCGACGTCCGACTACGAGTTCGTTTCCTACGAGGGCACCAGTTACGGCGTCGCCGTGGGGGAGTCCCGGACGGTCGAAATCGAGCAGTACCGCTACACGGCCGAGCGGGTCGCCACGAGCACAGCCGACTTCGGCCGGCAAATTCGAGACCGGTACCTGTTCGTGCTCGACGGACTCTCCGGGACGGAACGCGAACTCGTCGAGAAGGCCATCGACGACGGCTACTACTCGGGTAGCGGTTCCGACGCGTTCCGGTCGGTGGTCGACCGCTTTCGCCAGCACGACCCCGTCGTCGACCACGGGACCGGCGACGGCGACTCGATCGAAGCCCAGTACGTCGTCCGCTACGAGGGAACGGTGTACTGGGCGGACGTCTACGCCATTTGAGGGGGGCCGGGCAGGCGAGCACGACTCTCCATCCGTGCCGGTCGCCTGGCGAAACCCCTATGGCGACCGACCGACGAAAAGCGCGCATGGATCGCCAGCAGATCATGACGCTCGTGCTGGTGTTGTTGATGGTCACCTCCACGGTCGTGTACGTGATTTCGGTCACCTAGGCCGTCGCGTCACCGCTGTTGTCCGACCGGTGGTTACTCGGTGTCCCAGACGTCCGCCAGCGGACTCGACGAGGACCGATCGGATTTCGACCGGCGGCGCGCGCGTGCGGTCGTCCGTCCGCCGGATTCGCTGACGGCGGCCGCCGGGTCGAACGGCGGCAACTCGGGCGTGTGCATCCGGTCGACCTGCGCGGCGAACCAGTCGGGCACGTCCGTCCGCGCGCGCTCGAAGACGTCGAGCAGGCTCGAATCGGCCAGGTAGGTCGCCCCGTAGTCGTCGGGCGCTCGCACGACGCGACCGCAGGCCTGAATCACGGTCCGCAGGGCCGTCCGGTAGTACCAGCCCCACTGGCCGTCCTCTAGTCGACGGGCCACCCGGGAGTCGCGCGTGTTCGGATAGGGGGCCTTACACAGCAGTTGCCAGCGACACGACTCGCCTTCGAGGTCCAGGGCCTCCTCCATCTTCACCGAGAGGAAGACGTCGGGGTCGTCGCTGCGCTTCCAGGCAGCCAGTTGGCCGTCGCGGTCGTCCGTCGCGTGGCTGCGGATGCGAGCGTCGACGCCGAACTCCGACAGCAACGTCGCCAGTCGGTCCTGGATCGCGTAGGAGTGACAGTGAACCAGCCCCTTCTCGTCGGGGTGGGCAGCCATGATGCGCACGAGGGTCCGGGCGATCGCGGGCAGGGTCTCATCGCGGCGTTCGTAGGTCATCTTCCCCTGCGCGACGTCGTACAGCGGGCGGTTCTCGACGGGGAAGGTGTGGGGCACCTCCACCAGCGCGACGTCGTCGGGGTCGAGCCCGACGTTCGCACAGAAGGCGTCCTTGTTGAGAATCGTCGCCGACAGGAGCGCGAATTTCTGGCCCCGTTCCCAGAGGATGTGGCTGAGGTACCGCTCGGGATTCATCGGCTTGATCGTCACGCGCGAGCCCTCGCCGTCCGGCTGGTCGACGACCCACGTCGTCACGCTGTCGGGGTCGCGGTAGTCCTCGACGAACCACGCCAGATCCGAGCGGAGTTCGGTACAGCGGTCGCGTTCGGCCACCTCCTCGGGCGTGAGGTCGGCGTTGCCGCGCAACTCCTCGAGCCGGCGCTCGCAGACCGCCGCCACGCCCTCGGCGTAGTCGACGGCGTCTTCGAGACCGGCGACGTCCGGCGGGCGTTTCTCGGACCAGAACGGAACGGTGTCGGGTCCGAGATCGATGGTGGCGTACATCTCCGCCCACTGACCGAGCCCGTGGGCCTCGTCGACGACCACCACGTCACGCTGGCCGAAGACGTCGCTGCCCGCGGTCTGCATGAAGTACGCCAGCGTCATCGCGGCGATGGGTCGGTTCGCGGCGATGGTCCGGTCGGAGAAGTACGGACACCGGTGTTTCACCTGGCAGTCGAACTGCCGCTCGCGGGCACAGGGCGCGCGATTGACCGGCGTGTCCGTCTCTCCGGGGAGGATGCACGCGTAGTTGTTCTTCCCGCGGACGATCGCGAGGTCGTCTAGCAGGTCGTCGCTCGCGACGTCGTCGAGTTGCGAGACCTGCGGCGTCGTGTAGTAGGCACCGATCGGTCGTGTCGGGTCGTCGGTCGCGGCGGTGCGCGCACAACCGGCGATTGCCCGGGCCAGCAGTGACTTGCCGCTGCCGGTCGGCGCGCGCACCAACACGACGTCGTTGCCGGCTTCGAACGCCTCCCGAACGTCGGACAGCGCGTCGTTCTGGGCACCACGGTAGGACGGCGCGGGGAACTCCTCGAAGATGCGCGACGGATCCACGGCCGAAGCGACGGGAGGGGGCGGCCTAAAACTGCCGGATGTCGACGGATTTCGGGACCGATCGGCCTCGACTACAGGTCGGCGACGTCGTCGGCGATCGGCTCGCGGTCGTCGGGCAGTCGCTCGATGCAGTCGTAACACAGGAAATGCTCGGAGCCGTCGGTCAGTTCGAGCGTCAGGCCGCCCGTGGAGTCGTTCTCGAGCGTCCAGAGGTTGGCGATGCCACCGGCGATGGTGACGTCCTCGCCACAGCCGTCGCAGGGACGGGTGGTCATACGCCTCGCAGGAGCCGGGGAGGCAAAAGTTCGTCCGTCGACGGATCGCGGCGGTAGGCGTATACGTCTGGCTCCGGAAGTACGTTGCATTCCCCGGGTCCATCATGTTAGAATACACGTTTCGAATCCGCCACGACGGGTGCTGGACCGCGAACCTGAACGAGGACTTTCCGAACGTCTCCGCGACGATCATCTACTCCTACCGGTTGCTGGGCGTCTCGATCACGATGATCGAGGCCACGAACGTCGCCGACCCCGACGAACTGGTCGCCTGGCTGGCCGACCACGAGGTGATGACCGACGCACGCCTGGTGAGCTACGACGACGACCGCGGGACGGCGTTCGTCAGCCTCGCTGGCGACTACGGGACCGACACGGAACCCGTGCTGAACGTCCTGCTTCGCAACCGGTGTTTTCCGACGGTCCCGGCGACCGTCTCGGGCGGGCGGGAACACTGGAGCGTCGTCGCCTCCGACCACGAGCAGGTCAGCACCGCCCACGAGGAACTCCAGGGAATCGGCCGCGTCGAGGTCGACTCGCTGTGCGATCCCGACCTCGACCGCCTGCTTACGGGCCTGTTCGAGGTCAAACAGGCCGTCCAGGCCCTCTCGCCGCGCCAGCGCGAGGTCCTCGCTCGCGCCGTCGAGGAAGGCTACTACGACACCCCGCGCGGGTGCAACATCGCCGACCTCGCGGAACTCGACTCGGCGAACACCTCGACGGTCGGCGAACACCTCCGGCGCTCGGAGGCGAAGATCCTGAAGGCGGTCGCACCGCTGCTGGCCGAACCCGACCACGGCGACGACGAGCGCCGACGCCAGACCGCCGAGGCGTGATGAGAGCGGTCACGACGAGTGGTATCAGAACTCGTCGCGGTACTGCTCGCGCTCCCAGTCGGTGACGTGGGCCTGATAGCGATCGAACTCGTCGCGTTTGAGTTTCAGGAACTCCTCGACGAGGTCCGAACCCAGCGCCGACCGGAGGACGTCGTCGGCCTCCAGGTGCCCCAGCGCCTCCGGGAGGGTCCGCGGGAGGTTCTCGTAGTCCTGCCGGTAGGCGTTCTCTAGTGTCCCCTCGCCGGGGTCGATTTCGTTCTCGATGCCGTCGAGGCCGGCCGCCAGCGACGCGGCCAGCGACAGGTAGGGGTTGGCCGCGCTGTCGGGCACGCGGTGTTCGACGCGGGTCGCCGACCCGAGTTCCGGCGGCAGGCGCAGGACCGTCGAACGGTTGTCCGGTCCCCACGCGACGTTGACCGGGGCCCAGATGCCGGGAACGAGGCGCTTGTAGGAGTTCACCGTCGGCGCGCAGACGGCGGTCAGCGCTTTCATGTGTTCTAGCAGGCCGCCCATGAAGTGGCGGGCGACGTCCGAGATGCCGGCGTCGTGGGGGTGTTTGCCCGCGGGGAACTCGACGTCGGGGTCGTCGTCACCGCCCGCGAACAGGTTCTCGCCGTCGTCCCACAGGCTGAGATGGAAGTGCATCCCGTTGGCGTCTTCACCGGAGTGCGGACGCGGCATCAGCGTCGCCTTCAGGCCCTCCGACCGCGAGACGGCCTTGACCATGTGCCGGAAGAAGGCGATGCCGTCGGCGGTCGCCAGCGCGTCGTCGTAGGCGACGTTGACCTCGTACTGGCCGGGCTGAGACTCCTGGTGGATGCCCAGCACCTCGTAGCCGCCGGCCGCCATCGCGGCCGACCACGCGTCCAGGAGGTCGGCGCTCTGATCGAGCGCGTCCATGTCGTAGGAACACCGGCGGTTGAACGGTTCCCAACCGCCGTCGCCGTCGGGAGCAAGCAGCGAGAACTCCGTCTCGACGCCGGCGTACGGCTCCATGCCGACGTCCCGGTAGTCGTCGAGCACCGAGCGCAGCGTGCCCCGCGCACAGAGGTCGAATGGCTGGCCGTCGACGGTCGTCAGGTCGGCGAACACCGCCGCCGTGTCCTCGCGCCAGGACACCGGCGTCAGCGAATCGAGGTCGGCGACGGCCATCATGTCCCCGCCCGCGGGTCCGTATTTGGGGTCCTCGAGCAGTCCCGGTTCGAGCGTGAGTTCGGCCACGCCGTTGGCGAACCCGACGCCCTCCTCGCTCGCGTCGGCCAGTTCGTCGGCCGGCAGCGAGATGCCGCGCGCGACGCCGTTCAGGTCCGTCCAGAACAACCGGACGGTGTCGTAGTCCTCGGCAACCATACGCCTACCAGGCGTCCCGCCGAAATTAATCCTTGACCCGCAGACTTGCGAGGACTTATACGGATTCGGGTCGCTCCCTGCCGGTGGGTCGCCGACCCGTTCGGGCGAGCTACCGGGAGCCAAAGACACGAATCCGTATTAAACACTCCCACATCACCCGAGGAACGCTTAGGCCGTCGCGCCCGACAGTCCGGCCCATGCACTACCAACTGCTGGTAGACGGCGAGCGCGTCGACGCCGACGACCGGCTTTCAGTCGAGAACCCGGCGACCGGCGAGCGCGTCGGCACGGTGGCCAGCGGGACCGCCGCCGACGCGGCGCGAGCGGTCGACGCCGCCAGCGAGGCCGCCACCGATTGGGAACGGACCGATCCCACCGAGCGCGAGGCGGTGTTGCACGCCGTCGCCGACCGCATCGAGGCCGCCGCGGACGACCTCGCGCACCTGGTCAGCGAGGAGACCGGCAAGTGCCTGGCCACCGCCGAGGGCGAGGTCGCCGAGACGGTCGCGCAGTTTCGCTTCTACGCCGGCGTCGCGGACAAGGCCCGCGGCGACACGGTGCCGACGCCGTCGAACCGCTTCAACTACACCCGGCGGGTCCCCTACGGCGTGACCGTCCACGTCGTCCCGTGGAACTACCCCCTCCTGCTGGGGTCGCGTGGCATCGCGGCCGCGCTCGCGACGGGCAACACGGTCGTCGCCAAACCGCCGAGTCTCGCTCCGCTGTCGACCATGCGCTACGGCGAGTTCCTCCTCAAGGCGTGTCCCGACGGCGTCGTCAACGTCGTTCCCGGACCCGGCAGCGAGGTGGGCGCGGCACTGTCCGAGAGCGCCGACGTCGACGCCATCAGTTTCACGGGGTCGACCGACGTCGGCCAGCGCGTGCTGAAGGCGGCGGCCGAACACGTCGTCCCCGCGGACGTGGAACTCGGCGGGAAGGCCCCGGCCATCGTCCTGCCCGACGCGGACCCGACGAACGCGGCCGTCGGCGTCGCGACTGGCATCTTCTCGAACACCGGGCAGAACTGCGTCGCCACCTCCCGACTGGTCGTCCACGAGGACGTCCGCGACGAGGTGGTCGAGGAGGTCGTCGCGCAGGCGGAGGCCATCACGCTCGGGCCGGGTACCGATCCCGACACCGACATGGGACCGGTCATCTCGGCGTCGGCCCAACAAGACATGCAGAAGTACGTCGACCTCGGGACGGCGGAGGGGGCGACGCTGCTGACCGGCGGGTCGGTGCCGGACGACCCCGCGCTTGCTGACGGGCACTTCTTCGAGCCGACGGTGTTCGACGACGTGACCAACGACATGCGCATCGCCCGCGAGGAGATATTCGGACCGCTCCTGTCGGTCGTCACCGTCTCGTCGGTCGAGGAGGCCCTCGCCGTGGCCAACGACTCGCCGTACGCGCTGGCGGCGAGCCTCTGGACCGACCGCCTCGACGCGACCGAACTCGCCGAGCGCCTCGACCACGGTCTGGTCGCGGTCAACACCTTCCCCGTCTCGATGCCCCAGAGCCCCTGGGGCGGCAACGACCGGTCGGGCATCGGCCGCGAGGGCGGTCTAGAGGGCGTCGAGGCGTTCACGACCGTCGACAGCGTCGTGATCGAGCGCGGAGACATGGGGGAGGGCTACCGATGAGCCGTCTGCTCCTGCCAGCGACTCCTCGACCCGCCGTCAGTGACGGCCCTGCGCCACGATATTTAAACCCTCGCAGGTGTGTGGCAGAACCGGTATGCGCCGGGGAGGACGAGACGGAGACGACTGATCCGGCCGCTCGCGGCCGGGACGGACACGACACATGACCCGGAATCTCCAGATGTGGAACGTCCCGAACAGGGTCCTGTTCGGAAGTGGTGCAGTGGCCGAGATCGGCTCGTACCTCGCGGAATTCGGCGTCGACCGCGCGCTGGTCGTCACCGACGAGGGCGTCCGCTCGGCGGGCGTGCTCGACCCGGTACTCGACGCCATCGAGGACGCCGGCGGCGACTACACGGTCTTCGACGGCGTCGTCCCCGATCCGACGGACACCGTCGTCCACGAGGCCGCCCGGCAGTACGACGAGGTCGACGCCGACGGACTGGTCGGTATCGGCGGCGGGTCCTCGATCGACACCGCGAAGGCGGCGTCCATCCTCGCGACCAACGGTGGCCACATCCTCGACTACGAGGGCAGCGGCAACGTCGACGCGGCGACGCCGCCGACGGTCTACGTACCGACGACGGCCGGCAGCGGCAGCGAGGTCGGCAACTGGTGTATCGTCCGCGACTCCGAGACCGACCGCAAAGAAGAGATCGGCGACGTGAAACTGCTGGCGGACCTCGCGCTCGTCGACCCGGATCTCACCGCCAGCGCGCCCGCGCCGGTGAAGGCCGCGACGGGCATGGACGTCCTCACCCACTCCGTGGAGGCGTACGTCTCCATCAAGGCCCAGAGCCAGACCTCCGCGCTCGCGCTGGACGCCGTCGAGAAGGTCGGGCAGTACCTCCCGCGGGCCGTCGAGTACCGCGGCGGCGACGACGAGGCGCTGGCGAAGATGGCCCGCGCCTCCTCGCAGGCCGGCATGGCGTTCAACGGGGCCGGCCTCGGTGCCGTCCACGCCGTCTCCCACCAGGTCGGCGGCCAGTTCGGCGTGCCCCACGGCCTCGCCAACGCCATCGTCCTGCCGTACGTGATGGAGTACAACCGGCCACAGGTTCCCGAGAAGCTCGTCGCCGTCGCCGAGGCGCTGGGCGAGGACGTCGATCCGTCCGCGCCCGCTCGCCGAGAGGCGTACAAGGCCGTCCGCGCGGCCCGGGAACTGGCCGACAGCGTCCGTATCCCCCGGTCGCTGGCCGGCACTGCCGCCGAGCGTGAGGCGGTGTCCGACCTCGCGGCCGACGCGCTCGAAGACGGGAGTCTCACCGGGAATCCCCGTGCGACCGACCAGGACGACCTCGAACGCGTCCTCGAACGCGCCTTCGACGGCGACCTCGACTACGAGCGCGTGCTCTCCGGGTAGCGTCGCCGATCACTCTCGCCCTATTTCCAGCCCACGGTGATTAGGGCCGCCGGTTAAGACACCAGCGGGCCCAGGTGTACGTATGCGCGTACTCGTCACGGGCGCGACGGGATTCGTGGGCAGTCGGCTGGTCCCGGCGCTGGTGGATGCAGGCCACGACGTACGGGTACTGGTCAGGGACGCGTCCAGATACGACGCGCCCGCGGGCGTCGCGGTCGCGGAGGGCGACCTGCTGGAACCCGGGAGCTTCGAGGCGGCGCTGGCGGGCGTCGACGCGGCCTACTACCTGGTCCACTCGATGCACGCCGGCGAGGGCTTCGAGGAACGCGACCGGCGGTGTGCGCACAACTTCGCGCTGGCGGCCGAGGCGGCCGGCGTCGAGCGGGTCGTCTACCTCGGCGGCCTGGGAGAACAGGGCGACGACCTCTCGGAGCACCTGCGCTCGCGCCGCGAAGTGGAGGCGGTGCTGGCCGACGGCGACTACGACCTGACGGTGTTGCGGGCGGCGATCATCGTCGGGGCCGGAAGCGCGAGCTTCCGGATGGTGCGCCAGCTCACCAAACGCCTGCCGGTGATGGTGACCCCGCGGTGGGTGGCCAACCCGTGCCAGCCCATCGCCATCGACGACGTGGTCGCGTACCTCGTGGGAGTACTCGACCACCCCGAGACCGCGGGCGAGACATACGAAATCGGCGGGCCCGACGTGCTGACCTACGGGGAGATGCTGACCCGGACCGCCAGGGCGATGGGCGAACGCGAGCCGGTGCTCGTTTCCGTTCCGGTACTGACGCCGAAACTGTCGTCGTACTGGGTCGGGCTGGTGACCGACGTCGACTGGCGGGTCGCCCGGCCGCTCATCCTCGGGCTGAAAAACCCCGTCGTCGTGACCGACGACCGGATTCGCGACGTCGTCGACGTCGAGTTGACGCCGTTCGACGAGGCGGTCCGTCGGGCGCTGGACCGGCGGGCGGTCGCGAAACGAGCGGCCCGTGACGCGACCGTCGACGAGGAAACGGACGAATGAGCCGGCCGCGCTACGGCGACACCTGGGTCTACGAGAGCCTGGTCGGGGCACTGCCTGGCGGGTGGACGCCGGCGTGGGTCGCCACCGGACTCCAGTTCCTCCTGTTCGAGGCCGCCGTCGTGGGACTCGGACTGTACTACGGCCTGCGGGCGGGAGCGGTCGCCGGCACTGCCGCCGTCGTCGTGGCGACCGCCGGCAGTCTCGCGATGTTGTACATCGGGAACCTCGTCCGCGAGACGGCGGTCCCGGCGGCCTACCGGCGGTTGCTGTTCGGCTCCGGCGTCGAGGTGGTGCTCGGCGTCGTCGCCTTCGTTGCCCTGCTGACGTACCTGTTCGGCGTCGAACCGGGGGCGGGCAGGCCGACGCTGCTGACGGCGTTGCTGGGCGAGCGACCGCCCCCGCCCGCGCTGTTCGTAACCCTGCTGATCCTGTGGGACCTGTGTTATCGCATCGGGACGGGCTGGTGGGCCAGCGTCTGTGCGCTGTGGCGGTCGCTACGGTGTGACCTCCGTCCCGCACACCGCCGTCTCCGACGGGCCGACCTCGCGACGGCGGGATTCGGCCTGTTGCAACTCCTGGTGGTGCCGTTCGTGGCCGACCGGCCGGTCCTGCTAGTGGCTGTCCTCGGGCACGTCGCCGCAGTGGTCCTCGTGACGGCCGTTTCGCTGGTCGTCCTGACGCGGCGGACTGCGAAAAGCAGCGACGCTACTCGTTGATCTCCTTGAACTTGTCGAGGAGGTCTTCCGTCGAGTCGCCGGTATCGTACTCGACGCTACCCCGGAACGCGGTCCGCTCGTCGTCCTCGTTCAGATCGACTTCGCTGTTCTTCCGTTCCCGACGCTCGTGCTCCTCCTCGTCGTAGGCACCCATCGACATTGTGTACCACACCCACAGGTTGGGGACTGTCACTCATGAATGTAACGGTCTCTCATACCTCGACGTCGATCGGCGTCGGACGCGATGCCAGGTGAAGATTATTCCTTCGAGGGAACTTTCGTTCGGTGTGGGGCGCATCGCCGTCGGAGGTTGGTGCAGCATCGTCCACGGCGGCAGACTCTCCTCAGCACGAACGAACGCGACCGAACGAACGCGACCGGTCACCGCAGGTCGACCGTCGCCGTCCGGTCCCAGGTCCGTTCGTTCACCACGGCGAGTTCCCGCTCGCCGAACACGTAGAGGTAGTCGCCCACGTAGCGCGCCCGGCGCGCGTTCTCGACGGCGACGGCGGTTTTCACTCCGAGGTCGCCGTCGTCGTAGGCAATCACGTACCCACCCTCGTCGGTCGGCAGGAAGAACACGCCGTGTTTCCGGTCGAGCAGGAAGGCGTGGTGGGAACGAGCGACCGCCGACCACTGCTCGCGCAGGTGGAGGTCGTCGACGACCGTCGGGTTCGCGGGGTCGCTCACGTCGAACAGCGCCGCCTTCACGCTCCGGTCCTCGCGGCCGAGGCCCAGGACGTAGGAGTCGTCGATCGGGTGGAGGTACGACGAGTACCCCGGGAGCTTCAGTTTCCCGACCGTCCGGGGGTCGGTAGGGTCCGAGAGGTCGACGACGTGGAACGGATCGGTTCGCCGGAACGTGACGACGTAGGCCGTCTCGCCGACGTACCGGACCGAGTAGACCCGTTCGGAGAGACCCATCCCGGTGACGCTCCCGACCGCGTCCATCGAGTCGGCGTCTAGCACGTAGAGGTCGTTCGCGCTGGCGGCCGCGCCGGCACCGGGGACGGTCGTGGCGACGCGCAGTCGTCCCTCGTGCTCGTCGAGGGAGAACTGGTTCAGCGGCCGTCCGGGAACCGAACCGACCGCGTCGCCGACGGTCAGCGATCCGCTGGCCGCGTCGACGTCGACGCGGACGATGCCGGTCCGAACCAACTCGCGCTGGCGGGCCCCCAGGTAGTCCCCGAAGCCCTCGTGGATGCGCGCCCGCGTCGCCTTGCGCTCGTCGGCCGGCAGCGTCGCCAGCCAGCGGTTCACCGCCACGTCGGCCTCCCGGCGGAGCGACGCCGACGAGATGTCGTAGGACTGCAGTTCCTGCAGTCGCTCGGTCACGTCGGCGGGCAGCGAGACGTTCCGGAGGAGGTACTCGACGTACAGGTCGTCGCGGGTCGACGATTCGGTGTAGGTGACGTACAACGCGTCGCTCGACGCGTACACCACGGAGTTGCTCCGCGTCCCGACGAAACTCACCGAGTCGGCCACCGATCCGCTGGCGGGGTCTAGCGAGAGCGCCGTGTAGGTCGTGTCCGCGGGAATCTGCGATCTGGGCCGGTAGACGTCGGTACAGGGGACGCTGGCGGCCCCACCGAGCGGTTCGACCGGACAGGGATCGTCCAGCGACGGCGTCGTGCGCGTGACGAGGTAGAGATGGCCAGCGTACAGCCGTGCGGTCACGACCGACCCGTTCAGCGAGTGCGACCAGCGACGCCGGGGATTGGCGGGATCGCTCACGTCGTAGCCCAGCAGGCGGTCGGCCTGCAGGACGACCAGCGTGTCGTTGCCGAGCAACAGCCGCCCCGACGCCTCGACGTCGCCGATTCGCTCGGGATCGGCGGGATCGCTCGCGGAGACGACGGTCGTGTCACCGTCCGGGTCGCCCGGGTCGGGGTGACGGACGCGGGGGTTGGCGACGAAGAACGTCTCGCCGTCGCCTTTCACGAGGTCCGGTTCGTCGATGCCGACCTCCTGGACGTTCGTCCCGGAGTACCGAACCTTCGAGTTGTCCCCGCCGTCGCCGCCGGCCGTCGCGGTCGGCACTGCCGTGGCCGTCTCGACCGCCGTCGCCGTGGTGGCTCCCGAATCGACCGAGACCGTCGCGCCCTCCTGGGCGGTCAGGACGACGTCGGGCGCACCGCGTTGCACGTCGAACCGCAGGTGTCCACCGCCGAGTCGTCGGCCGGCCCGCAGGTAGTCGACGAACGCCGCCTCGCTGTCGAACCGCCCGACGCTCGCGTCCGATCGTCCGGGTAGCGCCGAACCGGTTCCGTCGTTCGCGTCGGCCGCGGGAGCCGACAGCGGGACCGACGCCGTCGCGTCCGGCGATAGCTGGGCGGTCACGCCCGCGCCCGCAAACGCTCCGACGAGCAGCGCGATTGCGATCAGTGCTTTCGACGTTGCTGGCATGTGCGGACGGTCGACCTGTAGGGGAATCCGCCTTCTGTAATCTCAAACGAACGTTTGACCGATCGAGGGCGGTCGGCTTGGGCAGTTGCCGATCACCACCGTCCCGTCACGACGTTCACCGGCATCCGATACAGGCTAAAGGCCCCGCCCCCTAGATCGAGGTGTGGCAGGTCCCCTCCGCTTTCGTCGCTCCGAGGAACGCTGGACCGAACAGCGGGTCCGACGTGAGTTGCTCTCCCCGCTCGACGACCGGTTCGGCGCGACGCTGACGACGTCCTGGTACAAACTGCACGGCCCCTACGAGACGTACCGCCTGGAGATGGACAACGGCGACCGGGCACTGTTCGCCCACAGCGGCGACGCCCCGCCCGAGCGGACACCGGAGGCGTTCTGGCTGGGCAACACCGAGACGCCCGAGGTGCTGTGGCGCACCACGAAGTACACCTTCGCGGAGGTTCCGACCAGCGTCGCCGAGTGGGCACAGCGGGAACTGTTCGCGATGGTGGACCAGCAGGCCCCGTGGCTGACCGCCCACGAACACCTGACGCGGTTTTTCCTGCCGGTGTTCTGTTCGAAGGACGGCCGGCACACGACGCGGACGTTCTTCGCCGACCACGCGGGCGGGTTCCCCGACGCCGACCGCGATGCCGGACTGGGGTTCTACGACGACCTCATCGCTCGCGGGCTGTTGGACGAGCACCGCTACACGATGGCGGCCAAACTGGGCACCTCCGAACGGCTCGAAGTCGATCGAATGTGCTCGACGATGGCGGAGTTCAACGCCGCCAAACTGCTGGCCGACGCCGGCCACGACTTCGTCCCCGAGGTCGAGATGGACTCCGGGCACGCGCTCGATTTCCGCGTCGGCGAGACGCTACTCGAGGTGACCCGCCCACAGCCACCTCGACGACGCGCAGCGGGAACGGCCGCCGCCGCGCTCCGCCAGACCGTCGGCTCGAAGACCGACGGGCAACTCGACGTCCACGACGACGCCGTCCTGCTGGTCGACTGTTCGTCGTTCCGCGACGACGAGTGGAACGGCGTCCGCACCGAACGGCCCGCGGTCGGCCACGAACCGACCGTCATCTTCCGGATGCGCCCCGACGGAAGTGCCGAGGGCTACGCGCTCGGGTCGCTTCCGCTGTCGTTCGACGGCGCGCTCGCGTGGCTGTAGCGGGTGTTTTCGACCGCGTGGCCGTCTCACCGCGTTCCGACGAGGGGGGAACTTTTTTCGTCGTGTTCGTTCATATAGGAACGAATGCCTCGACACGACTCGGCGACAGTGCTGATCGTCGACGACGCGGCAGACGTCGCCGACTCCTACGCCGAACAACTGTCGTCGGTCCACGACGTGCGAACCGCCTACAGCGGCACGGCAGCCCTGGACGCCATCGACGGGACCGTCGACGTCGTCCTGCTGGATCGGCGCATGCCCGACATCTCCGGCGACGAAGTCCTGTCGCATATCCGCGAAGAGAGGCTCGAGACGCGAGTCGCGATGGTAACCGCGGTCGACCCCGACTTCGACATCATCGAGATGCCCTTCGACGACTACGTCGTCAAACCGGTCTCCCGGCGGGAACTGCTAGACACCATCGACCGGTTGCTCACCTGCGCGCAGTACGAGGAGTGTCTGCAGGAGTACTATTCGTCGACAGTCAAGTACATCACGCTCAAGCGGACGAAAACCAGCGTCGAACTGGCCGACAGCGACTCCTTCGCGGAGCTAAAAGACAGACGGAGAGAACTCCGAAAGCGACTTGACGACATCGACAGGCGGTTCGACGACCGCGATGTGATGACCGTCATCAACGACCTCGAACGGCGCTACCACGCGCCGACCGACGCGTGAGCGGTTCCGACTTTCGAAAGCACTAACCCGGCCAATTACTTACCCGGGCGCAATGAGTGAGCAGTTGCCGGACGTGCAGGCGACCAGCCCCGAAGTCACCGTCGGGCTCAACCGCGTGGGCGTCACCGGCGTCCAGAAGCTCGTCACGCTCGACCGCGAACCGGTACGGCCCATCGTCCTCATGGCCGAGTTCGAAGTCTTCGTCGATCTCCCCGGGTGGCGAAAGGGCGCGGACATGAGCCGCAACATGGAAGTCATCGACGAGACGCTCGAAACCGCCGTGAGCGAACCCGCCTACCGCGTCGAAGACGTCTGTGGCGACGCCGCCGAGCGCCTGCTCGAAAAACACGAGTACACCACCAAAGCCGAGGTCCGCATGGAGGCCGAGTACGTCACCCGCGACGAGACGCCCGCCAGCGGCCGTCCGACCCAGCACACCTCCGACATCATCGCGTCGGCGACGGCGACCGAGGAGGGCACCCGCGAGGAGATCGGGGCCCGCGTCACCGGCATGACCGTCTGTCCCTGCTCGCAGGGCATGTCCGCTGCCCGCGCCCGCGAGGCGTTGCGCGACCTCGACGTCGACGGCGAGACCATCGACTCGTTCCTCGAAGAAGTCCCCCAGCCGGGCCACTCCCAGCGTGGCCACGCCACCCTGACCGTCGAGACCGACGGCGCGCCCCCCGTCGACTTGCGCGACGTCATCGAACTCGCCCGCGACTCCATGAGCGCCCGCATCTACAACCTCGCCAAACGCCCCGACGAGGACCACATGACCTACGAAGCCCACGCCGACGCGAAGTTCGTCGAGGACTGCGTCCGTGCCATGGCCGAGGGCGTCGTCGAACAGTTCGACGAACTCGACGACGACGCCGTCGTCACGATGAAACAGTCCAACGACGAGTCTATCCACCAGCACAACGCCCACGCCGAGCGAATCGCCGAGTTCGGGCAGTTGCAGGGCGAAGTCAACGACGACGAGTAGCAGCCCATCGATACCGTTCTCACCCACCTTTTTGATCGCTGAATGACTCGAAGGGTGTAATGGCAGACGCCGTTGCGCTCCGCGATGCACTCCGGACCATCGCGGGACAGACGGACGAGGACATGAGCGAGCGGGACGTGGAGAACCTGTTTCTCGAACGGGGGGTCTACGACGCGCTCGACTACGAGGGAACCGGGACGGACCTCCGAAGCGAGTTCACCCTCCCCGACGACCGACGGCCCGACTACATCACGCTCGACACGAACGAGGCCGTCACGGCAGTCTACGAGTTCAAGACCACCGGGAGAGACTTGCCGCCCCACGAGGACCAACTGTTTCACTACATGGACTACCTGCGGGCGGAGTACGGCGTCCTGACCAACGGCGAACAGTTACGACTCTACCGGCGTGGCCAAGCCCGGCCGATGCTGGCCGTTTCGTTGGCGTCGGTCACGGAGCGTCAAGCGCGTGACCTCGTGAGCGCGCTCCAGAAACGGGCGTTCGACCTCACGGACCCCGAAGACGTCAATCAGTTCCTCGAAGACCTCGATCCGATACCGCTGGACGCCCAGGCGGAACTCGGACAGGAGCACTTCTTCGACACCTTCCGGCTCGAAGACGGGAGTCCCTTTGCGAACCTTGTCACCGGCCTGATGGATCTGCTTCACGAACTTCGAGACGAGCAGGAAGCGAAATTCGTACAGGGTGCATACGACTTCTGGGAGGCCACGTACGCCGACGAACCGGACGAAATCCCGGATTCGTGGGACCCATTCATCAACGGCACGCAGTCGCTCCGAGACTTCATGTTCTGTCTAGAGAGCGGGCACGCACTCCTGGCGCGGCTCCTGTTGGCGAAGGCAACGCAAGACCACGACTTCTTCGCTGGAACGGGCCACGAAAAGATGGACGAGTATTTCGCTGGACTGCAAGGGTTCAGTGACACGATCAATCTCGATGCGTTTCCAGTCGCGGCCGACAACCTTATCGACGATATGCAGGAACGGCTCGTCGAATCATTGTTCCAGGACGACATTTTCGTGTGGTGGAGCGACGGCTACGAGGACGAACTCGCACGCGGGCACGAAACGACCGAGAGTCAAGTCAACAAGATTGCACGGGGTATTGGTGGTGTCGACCGGGTGAAAGCGGCAACGCGGGACCGATTCAGCCGCGCCGTCGCGGAGGTGTATTTCAACGTCTTACGCTTCGACTTCGCGGACCTGGAAGGGGACCTTCTCGGCGACCTCTACCAGCGATACTTCGACCCGGAGACGCGCAAGGCGCTCGGGGAGTTCTACACCCCACAGCCAGTCGTTGATTACATCATGGACGGTGTCGGCTACGAGCGCGGCGTCTCGAACGAGCGGCTAATCGACCCCGCCTGTGGGTCGGGAACGTTCCTCGTCGAGGCCGTCGAACGATACCTCGAAGACGTAAAGCGGTACGAGGACGACCCCGACTGGGAGAAACACCTGCGCGACCTCTGTACCCGCCCGCGAATCGTCGGCCTCGACATCCACCCGTTCGCCGTCCTGATGGCACAGATCCGGTTCGTGGTCGCGATCCTTCCGGCCTACCGCGAAGCCAAACAGCAGGCACAGCGGGAAAATCGGGATTTCACTCTCCGGCGACTCCCGATCTACCGGACCGACACGCTCCGCAACGAACGAGAACTGACCGGCGCGGACCTCGGCGACGACGGGACACGGCAGATGACCTTCGACGCGATGACCGAGGACGACCAGGACGTGCGAATTCCCGTTCCACTCCCGGTCGAAGTGGACGAAACCGAGGCCGCCGAGACGGAGGACGGCTTCCTCGTACGTCGCGTGCGGATGCCGCTGTTCGACACGATTCAGTTGGAGACGGGCGTGAGCAACTTCGGCGAGTATTTCGCGGCCCTGCAAGGCGTCCTGGACACCGTCAAGGACCACATGGCACTCGCCGAGGAGTTCGGCGGCGACTTCGACTGGGAGTACAAGAGCGGGCTGGAGGAGCGTATTAATCAGCACACATCACAGGACTACTCTGGGGTGGAGGAGTTCTTCGCACCCTATGTGGATGATATGCTGGAGAACGTCCGTTACCTCAAAGCGGAGCACAACGACGGGCGGCTGTTCAAGATGTTCGAGGACACCGTGCTCGCGCT
>JBDGSB010000083.1:0-25141 GCA_042217765.1 Haloarculaceae archaeon
AGTTACACGAGAGGATGAACCGGACGTTGTTCGAGAACTGCTCCATGGTCCGGCGCAGTGCTGACTGGGCATCTGCCGTGAGGGCGTCGGCCTCGTCAAGGAAGATAATGCGGTACTCGTGGCCGCCGAAGGAGGAGCGGGCGAAGCTCTTGATACGGTCGCGCACCACGTCGATGCCGCGCTCATCGGAGGCGTTCAATTCCAGAAAGTGCTCGCGCCAGTCCTCGCCGTAGAGTTCGCGGGCGACGGCCGTTGCGCTGGTCGTCTTCCCGATTCCCGCCTGCCCCGAGAACAGCATGTGCGGCAGGTCGTTGCGTTCGACGTAGCTCTGCAGACGCTCGACGATGTTGTCCTGCCCGACGACGTCCGAAAGCGACTGCGGGCGGTACTTCTCGATCCAGACCTCCTCGCGTCCCGCCCGCGACTCGGGTTCGGCCTCGCTCATGGACGAGGAGAGGCGCGGGCGACTCTTAAACTCCCCGAGATGGGGCGTTGGCGACTGGGGCAGCCGCGAGGGGTCAGGGCTGGGGCGATTGCGAAGGGTCGGGGCCGGGGATGGCTGTGGGAGTCCACTCTCCGAGACGTTCCCGTCGCGTGGGAGCGACCAGAACCGTATAACCCCGAGGCAGACGTCTCTACGGGTATGAAGCGCGCCCTGACAGTCCTCCTGGCACTCCTCGTCGCGACGGCGGTCCTCCCCGGCGTCGCGGCCGCCCAGACCGAGCGGTTCGGCAACGTCGTGGTCGAGGAAGGCGAGACGGTGAACGGCCTGCAAGCGTTCGGCGGCAACGTCGTGATTCGCGGCACCGTGAACGGCAACGTCGAAGCGTTCTCCGGCAACGTCAACGTCGCCCAGAGCGGGACGGTGACCGGCGACGTCCAGGCGTTCTCGGGGAACGTCCAGCTCGACGGGACCGTCGACGGCGACGTGTCCGCGTTCGGCGGCAACGTCGTCCTCGGGCCGGCCGGCACCGTCGGCGGCACCTTCGAAGCCGCCGCAGGCACGGTGACGCTTGCGGGCACCGTCGACGGCGACGCGCGCGTGGCCGCGGAGACGATTACGTTGACTTCGACGGCCAGCGTCGGCGGCGACCTCGAATACGACGGCCGGCTCACCCGCGCGGACGGCGCGTCCGTCGCCGGGAGCGTCACCCGCAATCCCGACCTGGAAATTGGCGGCGGTCCCGGACCGGTCGGTTCACCCACGTTCGCGATCCCCGACGGGATCTTGCTGATCTACGGGCTGGTGGTGAACTTCGTCGTCGGCGCGGTCCTGTTGCTGGTCTTCCCGCGGTTCTCCGCGGACGTCGCCGAGCGCGTCCGGTCGTCGCCGCTCCGGACCGGCGGCGTCGGCCTGCTGACCGTCGTCGTGGTGCCGCTAGTGTTGCTCGTGATCGCCATCACGATAATCGGCATCCCGCTGTCGCTTGCGGGCTTGCTCGCGTTCGGCCTGCTGGCGTGGCTGGGGGCGGTGTACGGCCGCTACGCGCTGGGTTCGTGGCTGGTCTCGCTAGTCGACGTCGAGAGCCGCTGGCTCGCGCTGGCCGTCGGCGTCGTCGCCGTCGGACTCCTCGGCCTGGTTCCGATCCTGGGCGGGGTCGTGAAGGCGCTGGTCTTCCTGCTGGGCTTCGGCGCGCTCGCGGTCGGCCTGTGGAGTGCGTACCCGCGCACGTCCCGCGGTCGACGCGCGAGCCCCGAGGCGACTGAAGGCGGCGCGGCCGAGAGCGGTGCGAGCGGCACGGGATCGAGCTAGTCGACGTCCGTCGCCGAACCAATCGGCGGCCGTCACCGAACCGATCGGCGGCCGTCGCCGAAACCGTCCCGACGCGGAGGCCGCCCCGCGAGCACAGTCCTCACCGCCGACCGCCGCCTACAAACCGCTGGCCGCGCACCATCCGGTATGGGCGAACGGTGCTGGCTGGTCGAACGCGATTTCTGGGACGAGAATCTCGTGACGCTAGTGTACGCGACGCCGGACGGCCGGCGGGCACACCACCGGCAACTCTCCTCGGCGCTGCTTTCGAAGACGACCGTGACCGCCGCTCGCGACGTCGACGACGCGGACCTGGTGCCCGTGACCGATTCGGACACGCGCGAGCGCTACGCGACGGAAGCCCGACGGATGGCCGACGAGCACGAGCCGGACGATCCCGTGTGAGAAAGACTATACGTGAAGAGACTACAACCGCCGGTATGGTCGCTATCGAAGTCGACGACGTCACCAAGGAGTTCGGTGACGTCACTGCCCTCCGGGACGTCTCCTTCACGGTCGAGGAGGGAGAGGTCTTTGGCTTCCTCGGACCGAACGGGGCAGGGAAGTCGACGACCATCAACGTCCTGCTGGATTTCGTCCGGCCGACGGCGGGAGCCGTTCGGGTACTCGGGATCGACGCGGGAGTCCACCCCGAACGCGTCCGGGAGCAAATCGGCGTTCTCCCGGAAGGCTACGACGTCTACGACCGCCTGACCGGCCGGCAGCACCTGCAGTTCGTCGTCGAGTCGAAAGACGCCGACGACGACCCCGATGCGTTGCTAGAACGTGTCGGCCTCGATCCCGAAGACGCCCGGCGCAAGGCCGGCGGCTACTCGAAGGGGATGAAACAGCGCCTCGTGCTCGCCATGGCGCTGGTCGGCGATCCCGACCTGCTCATCCTGGACGAGCCCTCGACGGGGCTCGACCCCAACGGCGCGCGCATGATGCGCGAAGTCGTCCGCGAGGAACGCGACCGCGGCGCGACGGTCTTCTTCTCGAGTCACATCCTCGGACAGGTCGAGGCCGTCTGCGACCGCGTCGGCATCCTCGACGACGGCGAGATGATCGCCGTCGACACGGTCGAGGCGCTCCGGGAAGCCGCCGACGTGGCGACGACCTTAGAGATCACGACGACGGGACTGACCGACGACGCCGTCGACGCCGTCGCGGCCATCGATGGCGTCTCCGGCGTCGAGGTCGACGACGACCACCTCTCGGTCGCCTGTGACGACGCCCAGAAGACGACCGTCCTCGCGGCCCTGGAGGACGCTGGCGTCGAAATCTCGGACTTCTCGACGGAGGAAGCCTCCCTGGAGTCACTGTTCGCCGCCTACACCGACGATCGAGCAGAAGAGGTGGCCGAGGCATGAATCGAGACGACGGCCACGGAACGAATCGAGACGACGGCCACGGAACGAATCGAGACGGACCGGCCGGGACCGACGCCGACGCACCGACGAACGCCGACTCCGTCCGGACCGACGGGGGCACGGCGACGACGAACGCCGACGACTCGCCGCTCTCCGCCGTCGACGAGACGCTCCGGATGGTGTCGTGGTACCCGATCGCGAAGAAGGAACTGCTCGACACCACCCGATCGTGGGTGCTGTGGCTCGTGTCGGTGCTGTTTCTCGCCGTCTTCGTGATTCCGCTGGCGGTGGTGCTGTACACGGGACTGGGACCGACGGCGAAGGCGGTCGGCGCGCTCGTCGCGGCCGGCGCGCGGTCGCTGGCGTCGATCCTGGTGCCGCTGGCTGCCATCGCGGTCTCGTTCGCGGCCGTCTCCGGCGAGCGCCAGGGCGGGTCGCTGAAGTTGTTGCTGTCGCTGCCGTACACGCGCCGCGACGTCGTCATGGGGAAGTTCGTCAGTCGGCTGACCGTCGTTGGCCTGCCGCTTTTGGTCGCGCTCGTGTTGCGCCTGCTCGTCGCGGCCCCGAAGGGGAACGTCGGTGCCCTGGACTCACAGGCGATCTTCGTCGGACTCACGCTCGTGCTGGCGGCGGTGTTCGTCGCCATCGGGGTCGGTCTCTCGGCGGCCACGAAGACGACCAACCGTTCGATCGGGGCCGTCTTCGGGGTCTACGTCTACCTGTTTCTGTTCTGGAACTCCCTGGCCAACGGCATCGGGAACCTCTTATCGCGGTTCACCGACGTCCAGCAACTCACGAAGTTCAAGGTCGTGCTGTTCGTGAAACTGCTCAATCCCACGCAGGCGTACAAGTCGCTGCTGTCGTCGCTGCTGGGAACGCCCACCTACGTCGCCCGCGTGCAGATGTTCGGTAGCCTGCTGTCGGGACGGCAGGCCCGCCTCCAGACCCAACTCAAACAGCAACTGCTCGCCAAGCAGTTCCAGAACTCGCTGCCGGTCTACCTGGGCGATCCCGCGGCCGCCGTCGTGCTAGTAGCGTGGATCGTCGTGCCGCTGGTCGTCGGCTACTACCTCTTCGAACACGCCGATCTCTGATCGAGGTTTTGCGATCGACCGTCCTAGACCCGTCCCGTCGCCGCCCGCACGTCCCGCGCCAGCGCCGCCAGTCGTCGTCGTTCGACGCTATCGGGAGCCATCGAACCGATGGGATCGCCGCGGTCGATCGTCGTCGCCAGCGCCGGGGAGTCCGGAAGCCGCGTGACCGGCGCGCCGAGTCGTTTCTCGACGCGCTCGGACGGACACGACGCGTCGGCCCGGTTGAGGACGACGCCCACTAGCCCGGCGTCGAGTTCCCGCGCGAGTTCGCGCGTCCGAACGGCGTCCGCCAGTGCGGTT
Source organism: Haloarculaceae archaeon (assembly GCA_042217765.1). Lineage (GTDB taxonomy): Archaea > Halobacteriota > Halobacteria > Halobacteriales > Haloarculaceae > JARUKX01. Next base: position 4,518 of record JBDGSB010000083.1, read on the forward strand.
CGGTCGGGCGTGGTGACGAGCAGGCACGCGGTCGCCGCGTACAGCGGCAGGCCGACGTCGGCGCGCATCCCCGCCGGACAGTCGACGACGACGCGACCGCACTCCCGTGCCAGCGCGTCGAGCGCGTCGACCAGCGCCGTCGGGTCTGCAGCCCGCGCACCGAGCAGCGACCGACCGCACGGGACCAGCGCCACCGGGCCGGATTCGCAGACCGCCTCGAAGACGTCGGCCCGGTCGGCCAGCACGTCGTGGAGGTCCGGTCCGCGCGCTGCCGGCAGGTCCGCCATCCCGAGGTCGCCGTCGACGACGACGGCGTTCAGTTCCGCTCCGAGGTTGTACGCCACCGTCGTCTTGCCGACGCCGCCCTTGCCGCCCGCGACTGCGAGAATCACGTGCGGCCTCCCCCGGGCGACGGAACGTCGACGGCGGCGGCCCGACGTTCGACCTCGGTGACGGCCGCGCGGACCGCCGCGAGCGCGCGCCGATCGTCGTCGAGCGTCGCGGCGAGGTCGCCCAGTGCCGCGACGCCGCCGACGTCCTCGACAGCGGCGGTCGCCTCGGGGGCCGTCGTCGCGCGCTGGAGCCGTTCGGCCCTGGCCACGCGACGCTCCCGGACGACCAGCCACTCCTGGACCGGCGCGGGCAGGTCCGGCCGATCGAGTCCGTCCGTCCGCCCGTCGTCCGGCGTGACCGTAGTGTCTGCCGGTGGCGTGGTCGCGTCGGACCGCTCCGACGGTGGCGACTGGTTCTGTCCGTCGTCCGTGGAAGCGTCTCCGACCGGAATCGCGTCTCGCGGCGGTGCCGGATCGCCCCACTCGCGGACGACGTCGTCGGGCGTCCGGTCGTCGTCGCGGTCGGACGGAGCGGCGACGGTCGCGACGGTCACGGGCGGGTCCGCCGGCGTGGCCGGCGTCGCGAAACCGAGGCCGTGGGTTCCCGGTTCGAAGACGCCAGCGTAACCCCCGTCGGACCAGCCGTCTTCGGGGCGACCCTGCCGGCGGGGCGGCCAGAGCGGTCCGTCGACGTCGACCGCCAACTCCACGTACCGCGCGTCGGGCCCGTTGACGTCGACGACCACCTCGACCAGCGTCACGTCGTCGTGACCCGTCCGCTCACAGCGTATCGAGACCATGGGCATTCTGGCCGCGTCCTCCCTGTTAAACTACAGCCGGACGACGGGTGCGTCGAGCCACGCCGCCGCGGCGTCGGCGTCCGGAAAGCGGTCACAATCGAGCACGACCGGGGCGCGAAGCGACGCGAGTCGTGCCAGCGCGAGCGCCACCGTGGTGTCGTCGGCCTCCGCCGGGTCCACCGCCGAGGTTCCGGGCACGGCGGCGACGGCGTCGGCGAACGGCTCCGCGATCGCCTCGGCGAGTCGAACGCGCGCCCGTCGCCCCAGGTTCGCCGCCTCGTCTTCGAGTTCGAACCGTCGTTCTCGCGCCGCCCGCGCCTTCCGAGCGCGCTCGGTAGCCGCCGACAGCGCCTGCTCGGCGGCGACGCGTTCGGTCTCGACCTCCGACAGTTCTCCGATGGCGTCGGCGAGTTTCGACTGGACGGATTCGACGTCCCCGCCGTGTCGCTCGCGTTCGCGCCGTCGCCCCCGGAGTTCCGCGACGCGCTCGCGCAGCCGCCGCTCGTCGGCGGCCGCGTTGGCGACGCGCCGCCGTGCCGTCTCCGGCGACGCGTCCGGGATTTCGAGCGCCGCAATTTGTCGCCGAGTCTCCGCGCGGAGCCGATCTTCGGACACCGCCGCGCCCCGGGAGCGGGCGACCGCCGCGAGCGCGCGCCGCTCGTCGTCGACGCCGGAGCCGTCGATCACGCCGACGAATCGGTGGATGCGGCCCGCCGGCGGGCACGAAACGGTCAGCCGGTCGTGCGTCTCTCGAATCGCCGCGACCACCGCGTCCGTTTCGAGACCGGACGGCAGGTCGATCGCGTGCCCCTCGACGACGCGCCCGTCGAGAACGACCCTCACAGCTCCCGCCCGGCGAGCGTTTCGGGATCGGGGTGGTCCGTTCCCGCGGCGAACTTCGCGTACGGCGTGCTCGGCTCCGGACGGTTCTCGTAGGCCGTCGCCGCCGTCCGGATCGCGTCGTCGACGTCCGCGAACTCGTTGAACGGCCGGGTGAGTTCGACCTGGACGTCGAGGTCGTGTTTCTCGCGCAACCGAAGCGCCTGCAGGGCCGCAAGCGCCGTCTCCTCGAAGAGTGCGGCTCGCCCGAACCGGGTCACGACGCAGTCCTCGTGGCGTCGACAGACGTTGCGTAGCGTTTGCCGGGCGTCCCGGGAGTAGGTGACCACGAGTAGCACGCGGGTAAATTTCGAAATCAAAAACAAAGAATTAGCGATCCTGTGTGGATCATTCTACCCGTTCGACGGAGAACGCCACGCCGTCGTTGCTCACCAGTTCGGCGACCCGCTCGCGGGCGTCCGTCCGCGAGGTCGCCAGCACGACGAGACCGTCGGCCGCGGAGTCGCCGCTGGCGCGGTAGGCCGACAGGCCGCCCTCGAACTCCGTGGCGTAGGTCCGTAAGATGCCCCCTACCTCGCGTTCCAGGTCCGAAAGCGACAGCTCGCCGTCCTCGAAGGCGGCCAGCGCGTCCTCGACGTTGCGAAGCGCGGAGATGCGGTCCATCACGTGGTCCGGAGGTGGTCGGTCTGGGGTTCGTAGACCTCGCCTTTCTGTTTGAGCTTCTCGATTTCGTGTTCGGCTTTCGAGGCGTCGGTGCCTACCTCCTCGGCGCGCTCGATGACGACGTCGACGGGCGCGCCCTCGTCGTACTCGTCTTCGAGGTCGGCGATGATGCCCTTGATGTTCTTGATGCGGTCGCGCTGGGACTTGGAGGTGCCCGTCTCGACGACGTCGGCGTCGAACTCGCCGGTCTCGGGGTCCATCCCGATCTGTTCGAGACAGTAGCGGGCGATGTCGGTCGCGCGCTCGGCGTCCTCCTCGGACACCTCGTCGGCCAGCCGCACCCGGGCGGAGGCCTCTGCCAGCCGTACCAGCGCTTCGAGTTTGCGTGCGGTTACCGGTACCGGGGCGTCCTCGTCGGTTCCCCGCGACCGCAGGTCGACGTAGAAGTCCTCGATGACCGACTTGGCGTCCTCGGTCATCGTCGGGAAGCAGTTCCGCTTGGCGTAGGCGACGTACTTGCGCAGCAATTCGGGGTCGATAGTCGGTGCCACCTCGTCGGTGACCGTCTCGACTTCTTCCTCGGTGTACTCCGAGGTCGACATCTCCGCCCGGTGGGTGTTCAACTCCCCGGCGTAGTTGGTCTGGAGGATGTGCTCGGCGAGGTCGCGGTCTTTCTGTTCGTCTGGCTCGTCGGTGACCGTGAAGATGAGATCGAACCGCGAGATGAGCGCCGGTTCGAGGTCGATCTGCTCGCCGATCGGCTCGTACTGGTCGAAGCGGCCGTATTTGGGGTTGGCCGCGCCCAGCAGCGAGCAGCGACTTTTCAACGTCGCATTTATTCCTGCTTTGGAGATGCTGATCGAGTTGTGGAGCACGACGCCTTGACTGACGAACGTGTTCGTCGGTTCGACCGTGACGTCGTAGACCCATTCACAGGCGTTTTCTCCCTCGTTCGGAATCGTTTCGACGGACGTAACCCGGTAATAGCGCAGTTCACATCGCGATTCGAGCGCACTCGCCCGGCGTTCGAACTCTTCGAGTGCCTGCTCGGCGGCTGTCCGGGCCCGGTCGGTTATCGCCCGGCGGCGCTCTCGGTCGTAGCCACCGTCTTCGGCGTAGTGGATGGCACTCGCCGTCTCACCGTCGAGTCGGTCTGCGAGTTGCCGTCCCGACCAGTCGATAGCACGTCTGACTGCCGAGAGGGTGTCTGCCCGTTGGAGTCTCGCTCGCACTCGAGCCGCACGTTCGATTAACGACGCGAGTTCCGACGTGACCGTCTCGATTTGGACTCCGTATCCTTCGTCCAGGTTCTCCCTGAACTTGCCCGTGAGTCGAACACCCAGGAGGCGTTTGAGGCTACGGAGTTCGCGAGCCGCACTGGGTGGGAGAACGTCGTGGTGGCGCGGGTTGTCCGTACTCCGGTCGACGAAGGCGCGAGCCGCGTCGTATCGTTCGTCTGCCGGGTCGACGACCTGCTCGACGAACTGCTCGGTCGAATCACCCATGACGTACGTCTTCCAGGAGTCTTCGGTTACGTTGTAGTGGATGCGGGATGCAACGCCGATTTTCGCGAGCGCGTCGGCGTAGTCGTCGGCCAATCCCGCCGAGGACGTCGAAAACGCCATCGCCTCGCTCTCGACGCCGCCGTCGCCCGCGAATGCTCCGACGAGGAAGCGACGAATGGCCGCTTCGCTCGCACCGAGGACCGTAGCCGGAATGCGTTTGTTCCGAGCGGTATGCATGACCTCCGGAACGTTCCGCTCGAACCAGCGATACAACTTCGTGGAGACCCAGCGTTTGGTGACCGTTCCGGCCGCGTTGATTACGTCGGTACTCTCCATGCCGAATACCGTTCGCATCAACTCGTCCATCCGGTCGAGCAGTCGCTCGTCCTGGTTCGAGAAGCCGATTTCGTGTGCCGAGCCAGCGTACGAGTGGCCCTCCGCGGTTAGAAACCCGAGTATCTCCGCGAGCGCAGGCGACAACTCCGAGGGAAGGTCGACGTCTTTCTCCGTTCCGACGTGCGCTTCGTCGTCGAGGGACACCGGCTCTGCCGAATTCGGTAACTTCCGGGGAGCCGGGACGAACGCGCCCTCCTCGACAGCCTGTGCTTCGACGGTCGTCGTGTCGCCGCCGTCGTCGACGAACATCGGATGGTCCGGCGTGACCGTGACGTCGCGCCCGTTCGAGAACGTCATCCGAACGAACTCCTCGGGTGCCTCGTGACGGCTCACGCGGTCGATGGACGTCTTCTCCGTTTCGTTGCTGTCGAGGTCGACGGAGTGGATTCCCGCGCCGTCGATCGGTAGTATCTCGCAGTCGATGCCGTCGACGATCGCATCCGGTCGTTCGGCCATCCGTTCGTCGACGAACTCGCCGATCTCGATTCGCCGTCCGTCCGCGAGTAAAATCTCCGTCTCGGGGTGATAGGACTGCTGTTCGAGCGCCTCGTGCATGGCGCTTCGGTCGTCCGCAGCCATCTTGTCGAGTTCGTCGACTGCCGCGATGCCCTGGTCGGCCAGGACGAGCGCTCCAGCCTCTAACGTCCACTGCTGTCCCTCGCCGAAGTCGTCGCGAACAGCTGCCGCGGTAAGCCCTGCAGACGACGACCCCTTCCCTGACGTGTAGACGGAACGTGGCGCGATATTCTGAATATACGACAGCATCTGGGAATTGTGGGAAACGACCCCGTTGGAGACGTAGTTGTGTGTCCCCTCGACTTCGAGGTCGTACACCCACTCGTCAGCGGGTTCGACTGACTCGATAGATTCGATGTGCTCCGAGACGACGGCCCCACCGTCTGTCAGGGCTGGTGCCCGGTGGAAGGGATCGACGGATAGTTCGTTCGGTGACACCGCTATTTGGAGTTTTTCTAATAATTCATCTGCCTGAACGGGCTCGAATCCTCCGTTCGTGTCGACGAAGAGTGGATGTGACGGTGTGACGGTGATCTGACGACCTGATTCGGTTCGAATTCGGTACATCTGATCGGGTGAGTCCCGTTTCCACACCTTCGTCACACGCTGGTTTCCAATCGAACCATCGGGCTGGAGTGACGGAACCTCGAAATCAGCCGTATCCCAGACGCCATCGTCGACCGGTTTCGGGTCGTCCAGATTCGACTCGACGAGGTCGCGGATTTGCTCGCGTGAACCATCTGCCAGCGTGACGGTCGTCTCCCCAGAAACGCACTTCCCGGTACCCGGGTCACCTATCAGAAGCATGTGCATGTCGCCGCGAATCCGGGAGTCGTCGGGGAGGTGTTTGGTGACGCCCGAGAAGAGCTGGAAGATCATGGCCATCTTCTCGCGATCGTAGCCGTAGATGGAGGGGGCGATGGCCCCGACCATCTGCTCGTAGATGTCGCTTTCGTTGGAGAGTTCGACGATCTCCTTCTTGTCGGCGTCGGTGATGTCCATGTCCTCGAACTGCTCGTCCTCGATTTCGACGCTGAGGCCGTCCATGTAGACGTCGAACATGGGCGACTTCTCGCGGTCGTTGCCCTGCTGGTCGAGTTTGAGGACGCCGGTCACCCGGACGTGGTCGCCGGCGGTGACCTCGCCGGTGATGTCGTCTTCGATGTTGACGTCGATGTTCTGGGGGGTCTCGCCGCCGCGCAGGCCCTCGGGTGACTCCTGGACGCGAATCTTCTGGGCGTCGACGAACTCCGACTGGTCGAAGTTGATGCGAAACGGCCCCTGTCGCTCGCAGCCCTGGCACTCGTGGGGTTCCTGGAAGTCGCCGCTGGCCTGGGGGATTCGGGTGAGCGTGCCACAGCGCTGGCACTCGAAGGCGGCGGTGGTGATCTTCGGGCGGACGTCGGTGGCCTTGCGGACGATGCCCTGTATCGAGATGAGCATCCCGCGGTGGTCGGCGCGAATGTCGCGGATGCCGGTTATCTCGGGGAGGTTCCGCACGCGGACGTGGGCCTGCCCGAGTTTCACGTCGACGGGGAGGTCGTACAGTCGCAGCGCCTCCTCGGCGTACTCCTGGAGCTGTTCGGGCTGGTTGCGGTAGTCCTCCGCGAGGTCGGGGTCGAAGCGATAGAGGTCCTGCCAGTCGACGTACAGCGACTTGCGCTCGGTGGGGTACTTCTGGGCGAGGTCGCCGATGTCGTTCCGGTAGTAGTTCCGGTAGAACTCCTCGAACGCGTCGATGAGTTCGGTGTTCTCCGCGCGAGCCATCAGGTACCATCAGGTTTGCGCACCCTCCGGTAAGAAGGTTCGCAAACCGGGGTGGAAGTGTTCGGCCAGCCACGTTCTCGTCGGCGGTCACGGAAACGGACTGGAAACGGACCAGGAACGGACCGGCTCCTCGCCGGCGGGGCTGGAACGTCGCCCGGAAGCCGCGACCGCCAGCGGAAGGCGATTCCAAAACGCTACATTCGATGGGGTTCTAGTGGGGGACACGCCGACCCGTCCATGACCGTCATCGCGAAAGTGTACTTCTCCCATCCCGACATGGCGCTGGCGAACGTCGTCGAGCGCGTGCCGTCGGTGGACTTCCGGGTCATGCAGGAGGTCAGCACCGACCCCGAACACGACCGGTACTTCATCGTCGTCGAGACCGACGACGTCGAGACGTTCGAGGCGGCGCTGGCGAACGACCACACCGTCGCGGCGTTCGAGCGAATGTCCGAGTACGACCACCGGCTCGTCTACGGCATCGAGTTCACGCCGGAGGCGGTGTTGCTGGCCAGTCGCGTGACCGAGCAGGGCGGGTTCTCTCTCGAGGCGTTCCGACACGAGGAGGGATGGATCGAGCGGTGGCAACTGCCCGACCGGGAGTCGCTGCGGTCCATCTGGGAGTTCGCACAGGACGAAGCGTTCACCTTCGACATCCGGGAGCTGTATCGTATCACCGACGACAGCCACCCCGAGTCGGGCGGTCTGACCGACGAACAGCGCCGGACGCTGGCGGTCGCCTACGAGAACGGTTACTTCGACGAACCCCGTCGGATAACCCTGGAGGGCGTGGCCGACGAACTCGGCATCTCGCCGACCGCCGCCAGCGGCCGACTCCGCAGGGGCATGAAGAAACTCGTCGAGTCGTCCGTGCCCGAAGTCGCCGAGTGAGCGACGCGGCGGCACACGCTATGAATCGAGCGTGACCGCCGGAGGCGCGGTGACACGGCCGGCGCAAGGTTTGTACGTACAGCCGTTGGCTCGCCAAACGAGAGCGTGGACACGAGTACCAGTACCGTCGAGCGCGTCATCGAGCGGGGACGTGCGTCCGGCCCCCTCTGGATCGGCACCGCAGTCTCGCTGGCGCTGTTCCTGTTCGCCGTGCAGTTGCTGGGGACGGCCACCGAGACGGCGGCGGTGCCGCTCGAACGGCTGTTCGATCAGTACGTCGTCGGTGACGGCCCAGCCCTGGGCGTGAGCTGGCTCGCGACGTACGCGCTGACCAACGGATCGGTCGTGGCGGCACTGTCGGTTTCGCTGTTCCGGACGGGCATCCTCACGGCCGCCCAGTTGTTCCTGATGGTCGCGGGTTCGCGGCTGGGCGGGGCCGCAATCGTGGTGTTGGTCGGCGCGCTCGATTACGTCCAGAAGCGCCGCTACTCGCTCGGGAAGGCCACCGGTCTCGGAACCCTGACGTTCCTGCTGACCCATTCGATCTATCTGCCGGCGACCGCCGTGGGATACCTGTCGTTGCCCTGGCTCCGGGTCCTGCTGGCCGGGGTCGGTCAGCGGCTCCACGTCACGTATCACCCGCTGGCGGCGCTAGAGCCGGTGACGACCGCCCTCGTCGACGCCATCGGCGTGGGACCGGGGCTCGCAGTGGCAGTCATCGTGCTGTTCGGAAGTCTCCATCTCTTCGACCGCGTCCTCCGGCGGGTCGACACCGACTGGCTCCGCGAGCGCGTCTTCCGGCGATTCCGGCGCAAGTGGGCGTCGTTCGTCGTCGGCGTGCTAGTCACCGGGGCCACGACCAGCGTCGCGTTCTCGCTGGGGATCGTCGTGCCGCTGTACAACCGCGGCTATCTCGCGCGCCGCGAAGTCGTCCCCTACGTGCTCGGAGCGAACGTCGGAACGCTCGCCGACACGGTCGTGGTCGCCGTCCTCCTGCGATCGCCCGCGGGCGTGACGATAGTGGTGGCGTTGCTGGCGCTCGGCGTGCTGGTCACGCTCGGTGCCCTGCTGTGGTTCGAGCCGTACCTGAGGGCCGTCGAGACGGTACACGTCCGGTTGGTCGAGGACCGCCGGTACTTCCTCGGGTTCGTCGTCTCGCTGGTCGTCGTGCCGCTGGCGCTCGCCGTGGTTCCCGGGTAGCGACGGCGGAACGATACGGCCCGATACCGCTCGATCGCGTGAAAGCGGTGGCGGCCGTCCCTCGTAGCCGCCACCGAATTCCCGTCTCGTGACCATCGCCGGCCGACTTTATCCGTGCCCGACGCCACCGACGAGACGGGACGACGCATGTACGACACCATCGTGATTCCGACCGACGGCAGCGAGCACGCGGTGCGGGCCGCCGAACACGGCCGCTACCTCGCGGACGTCTTCGACGCGGCGGTCCACGTCCTCAACGTCGTCGACGTGCAGAGCGCGGGTGGCCTCTTCGACGCCGGAGGCGTCGACGAGGAGTTCGTCACACGGTTGGAGGCGAAAGGCGAGCACGCGGTGGCGGCCGTCGAAGACGTCTTCGACGGGTGGGAAGCACTCACGACGGCGGTCCGCCGGGGCAAACCGGCCGAGACGATACTCGACTACGCCACAGAGGTCGACGCCGACGTCCTCACGATGGGGACCCACGGTCGCACGGGACTCGACCACGTCGTCACCGGCAGCGTCACCGAACGCGTGCTGCGCCACGCCGACGTTCCCGTGTTGACCGTCCGGGCGACCGAACGCAATCGCGTGGACGCCTACGAGGAAGTGCTCGTTCCGACCGACGGAAGCGACGCCGCCGCCGCTGCCGTCGCCCACGCGATTGCGATCGCGCGCGAGACGGGTGCCCGCGTACACGCCGTCACCGTCGTCGACGTCGAGAGCGTCGCCATCGGCCCCGACTACGCGTCGCCGGGCACCCTCATCGAGAGTCTGAAAATGGCGGGCACGGAGGCTACCGACGACGTCGCCGAACGGGTCCGCGCCGCGGGACTGTCAGCCACGACTGCGGTACAGCAGGGCTTTCCGACCCAGGAACTGCTGGCGTACGCCGAGGCGAACGACGTCGACCTGATCGCGATGGGGACCCACGGCCGAACCGGTCTCGGACGGGTCCTGCTGGGCAGTACGACCGAGCGCATCGTCCGACGCGCCGACGTGCCGGTGCTGGCGGTCCACGGCGAAGTAGGCGAACGCGATGAGTGACCCGCGTCGCTGCCGAGGCACGGGGACGTCGTCGTCGGTGCGTACTGCTTTGTGACGTCGGACGGTCGACTACGACGCCGGTTCGAGGTACGCCAGCGCCTCCTCGTCGGACACCTGCTCGAAGTCGGCGTAGAACTGGCCGACGCTGCCGAATCCGGGCGGCGTGCGGAGACAAACGACCTCGTCGGCCTGGTGCCGGAGGTCGGCGACGGTGTCGGGCGGGCCGACCGGGATCGCGAGGACGACGCGGTCGGCCCCGGCGTTGCGAACGCGTTCGAGACACGCGCGGATGGTCGATCCGGTAGCGACGCCGTCGTCGACGACCACTACTGTCTTGCCGGCCAGATCGAGCTCGGGTCGATCGCCACGATAACGATCGGCCTTCCGGCGGGCGCTCGCGGCCACCGCCTCGCGCTCGCGGGCGAAGTATCCCTCGTCGCTGCCGGGGCCGCCGAAGGCGTCCTCGTTGCGCCAGACGCTCCCGTCGCTGGCGACGGCACCGATGGCGTACTCGGGATTGCCGGGCGCGCCGATCTTCTTCGCGACGACGACGTCCAGCGGCGCGTCGAGCGCGTCGGCGACCGCTCGCCCGATCGGGAGGCCGCCGCGCGGGACCGCGAGGACGACGTCCGCGTCGATGCCGCGGTCGTGGAGTGTCGCGGCGAGTTGCCGGCCGGCGTCGGTCCTGTCCGCGAAGCGGCGTGGTTCGGCCATCGTTCAGGCTGAACGGAGACGCCACGCGGCCATGTACCACGCGGCAGTTCCCAGCCGACAGGAACGGCCGCGGGCGTGATGGCCGTCGATGCGTTCGGTCGAGACATGGCCGACGACTCCGAGACGCTCTCGATTCCGGTCGACGGCGTCGAACTCGAAGGGATCCTCGACGTGCCCGACGGCGCTCCGGGCGTGGTCGTGTTCGCCCACGGCAGCGGCTCCAGTCGGACGAGTCCGCGCAATGCCTTCGTCGCCGACGTCATCCGCGACCGCGGCCTCGGGACGCTGCTGTTCGACTTGCTCACCGAGGTCGAGGACCGCGACAGGGAGACCCGCTTCGACGTGCCGCTGCTGACCGACCGGCTCCTGGCGGTTACCGACTGGCTTCGGGCCCGCGAGGACGTCGGCGACGCCGCAATCGGGTACTTCGGTGCCAGTACCGGAGCCGCGGCCGCGCTTCGGGCCGCCGCTCGCCTGGGTGCGGACGTCGACGCAGTCGTCTCTCGGGGCGGCCGGGTCGACATGGCCGAGGACGCCCTCGACGACGTCCGGGCACCGACGCTGTTGATCGTCGGCGGTGCCGACGAACCGGTCCTCGGATACAACCGCGAGGTCTACGACAGACTGCCCGGCCGAACGGACCTTCACGTCGTCGAGGGGGCCGGCCACCTCTTCGAGGGGGCGGGCGAACTCGACGAGGTCGCCGACGTCGCGGCCGAGTGGTTCGCCGACCACCTTCGGTGATCGGCGACGACGTCCCCAGGGGTCGGCTCCACTTGCCGTGCCGTGGCGGTGGTGCGGCCGACCCCGGAAACGTCGCGGACCCACAGCGTTTTAGCCATCCTCGTGCGCACTGATGGGTATGACCGAGGCGACGGGCATCGTCGGGGAGTTCCTCTCGTTGAAGGCGGAGACGGATGCGGACCTGCTGACGATGCAGTGTGGTGACTTCTACGAGTTCTTCGGCGAGGACGCCGAGACGGTCGCCGACGAACTCGACCTGAAGGTGTCCCAGAAGTCGAGCCACGGATCGTCGTACCCGATGGCGGGCGTGCCAGTCGACGACCTGACGCCGTATCTGAAGGCGCTGGTCGAGCGGGGCTACCGGGTCGCCGTCGCCGACCAGTACGACACGGACGACGGCCACACTCGCGAGATAACCCGCGTCGTCACGCCCGGCACCCTGCTAGAGACCAGCGACGACGAGGCGCGCTACCTCGCGGCGGTCGTCCGCGAGGGGGGCGATGGAACGGGCGGCGGCAGGTACGGCCTTGCGTTCGCGGACGTCACCACCGGGAAGTTCTTCGTGACCGAACGCGACGGCGACGACGCGGGCGGGGCGGCGCTGACGGAACTGTACCGCTTCGCGCCGACGGAGATTCTCCCGGGGCCGTCGCTGCGGGCCGACGACGAGTTTCTCGACGCCGTGCGCGAGCGGACCGACGCCTCGCTGACGCTGCACGCGACCGACGACTTCGCGCCGGGACGGGCACGCCACGCCGTCCGCGAGCACTTCGGCGCGGAGACGCTCGACAGCGTGGGACTGGCCGACGCCGACCTCGCCGTACGGGCGGCGGGCGCGGTCCTGGCCTACGTCGAGGAGACCGGCGTCGGCGCGCTCGCGTCGGTCACGCGCCTGCAACCGTACCGCGCCGACGACCACGTCGAACTCGACGCGACGACCCAGCGAAACCTCGAACTCACCGAGACGATGCAGGGCGACCGTGCGGGGTCGCTCGCGGCGACGATCGACCACACTGTCACCAGTGCCGGCGGGCGACTGCTGACCGAGTGGCTCCAACGGCCGCTGCAGGACCGGACCGAACTGATCCGCCGGCAGGCCGGCGTCGCGGCGCTGGCCGAAGCGGCGATGGCCCGCGAGCGTCTCCGGGAGGTGCTAGGAGACGCCTACGACCTCGAACGGCTGGCCTCGCGGACGGTCTCTGGCAGCGCCGACGCGCGGGACCTGCGGGCCGTCGCGGAGACGCTGTCGCTGTTGCCGACCGCCGCCGAGGTGGTAGAGAGGACCGAGCGGCTGGCGGAGTCGCCGCTCTCGGACGTGGTCGCCGAACCGGACCGCGAGGCCGTCGCGGCCCTGGCGACCGACCTCGACGACGCGCTCGTCGCGGACCCGCCGGGGACGGTCACCCAGGGCGGACTCCTCCGACCGGAGTACGACGAGCAACTGGCCGACCTCGTCGAGCGCCACGAGACCGCCCTGGAGTGGATCGAGACCCTGCCCGGCCGCGAGAAGGAGTCCCACGGTATCACCCACCTGTCGGTCGACCGCAACAAGACCGACGGCTACTACATCCAGGTCGGCAAAAGCGAGGTCGAGAAGGTCCCCGACAGCTACGAGAACGTCAAGACGCTGAAAAACTCCGAGCGCTACACCATCCCGGAACTCGAAGCACGCGAGCGTGACATCCTCCGGCTAGAGGAACGGCGCCACGACCTCGAATACGAGCTGTTCGAGGCCCTCCGCGAGCGGGTGGCCGGTCACGCAGAGACGCTGCAGGCCGTCGGGCGCGCGCTGGCGCAACTCGACGTGCTGGCGAGTTTCGCGATCCACGCCGTCAGAAACGACTGGACGCGGCCGGAACTGCTCGACTCCCGAGAACTGACCATCGAGGGCGGCCGCCACCCCGTCGTCGAGCAGACCACCGAGTTCGTCCCCAACGATCTGCGGATGGGGGCCGGCGAGGGTGCGAGTGGGGACGATGTCGCAAACGCCTCACTAGACGACCGGCAGTTCCTCGTCGTGACGGGACCGAACATGAGCGGGAAGTCCACCTACATGCGCCAGGCCGCTCTCGTCGTCCTGCTGGCGCAGGTCGGCAGTTTCGTCCCCGCGCGGTCGGCGCGGGTGGGGCTGGTCGACGGCATCTACACGCGCGTCGGCGCGCTCGACGAACTCGCACAGGGCCGGTCGACGTTCATGGTCGAGATGCAGGAGCTATCGAACATCCTCCACTCCGCCAGCGAGGACTCGCTAGTGATCCTCGACGAGGTCGGCCGGGGCACCGCGACCTACGACGGCATCTCCATCGCGTGGGCGACCACGGAGTACCTCCACAACGAGGTGCGCGCGAAGACGCTCTTTGCCACCCACTACCACGAACTGACGACGCTCGCGGACCACCTCGACCGCGTGGCCAACGTCCACGTGGCGGCCGACGAGCGAGACGGCGAGGTAACCTTCCTCCGGACGGTCCGCGATGGACCGACCGACCGGAGCTACGGCATCCACGTCGCCGACCTCGCCGGCGTGCCCGACCCCGTCGTCGACCGCTCGCGGGACGTCCTTCGAAAACTGCGCGAGGAGAAAGCCATCGAGGCGAAAGGCGGGTCTTCGGGGACGAAACAGGCCGTCTTCGATCTCTCTAGCGGGCAGTTCCGGCGCGACGCGAGCGCCGACGGCGGTGAAGCGGACGCGGAGGACGCGCTCGTACGGCGGTTCGGCGACGACGCCGAATCGGTGCTGCAAGCGGTGGCCGCCCTCGACGTGAACGAGACGCCGCCCGTGGAACTGCTGGCGACGGTACAGGAGTGGCAACGGCGACTCGAGACGGACGCGAACGCGAACGCGGACGGGTCGAACGGGAACAGTTGAAGGTCCCCCGGCCGTGAATCGGAATACGGCGGCCGACGACGTGGACCCGCCGAACGATGGCCGTCAGCGGGCCAACGCAATCGCGAGCGCGCCACACGCCAGCGCCGCGACGCCCGCGCCGAGCAGCAGGATTCGATAGCCGCTCGTGGCCGCCAGGCCGGCGAACAGGACCGGTCCCGTCGCCCGCCCGAGGAACGTCGTGCTGTTCCGGAGGCTCAACGCGCCCGCGCGGAACCGAGCCGGAACGCGCTCGCTCAGCGCGTCGTCGACGGAGGGGAGAACGAGCCCCCAGCCGGCGGCGACGACGAGCGCCGCGACGGCGACGGCAATCGCCGAGGGCGCGAGTCCGATGCCGAGCAGACCGACGCCCGCACTGCCGAATCCCGCGCCGACGATGCCGTAGTTCGAGACGCGGCGAGCGGCGCGCCCGTTCTGTGACGCGGCGACCGCCGACGCCACCTCCGCAATCGTGACGACGGCTCCGATCTCCAGGGCCGACAGCCCGAACGCGGACCACAGCAGGAAGGGTAGCGCCGTGATGACGCCGCCGAACAGCAGGAGTTCGACCGCGAACGCACTTCCGTAGAAGACGGTCGCCTCGCGCGGCGCGAGCGCCGACAGGACCCGACCGAAGTGGCCGAGACCGCGCGCGTCGCGCTCGCCGGGAGGTTCGGGGAGGAGGCGATAGGCGACGAGCGCGACCGGGAGCGCGACGGCGTAGGCGACGAAGGGGCGGTCCAGGAGATCGAAGCGAGCGCACCGCCGACGAGGGGATACAGCGCCGCACCGGCCGAGAGGACTGCGGTGTTGACGCCGAGCACCGCGTTTCGCTGGACGCCCTCGAAGGCGTCGCCGACGAGGGTCACCGTCGTGATGAAGATGCCGGCGGCCGCGGTTCCCTGGACGAGGCGTATCGCGACGATGGTCCAGAAGCCGGGGCCGAACGCGATGGCCGTCCCCGCCACACCGAACACGAACAGGCTGGGAACAAGGACGCGCCGCCGCCCCACCCGGTCGACGAGCAAGCCGATGACCGGCGACA
Source organism: Haloarculaceae archaeon (assembly GCA_042217765.1). Lineage (GTDB taxonomy): Archaea > Halobacteriota > Halobacteria > Halobacteriales > Haloarculaceae > JARUKX01. The sequence goes on from JBDGSB010000083.1 coordinate 19,841, forward strand.
GGAAGATTCCGGTCACGAAGTACGTCGAGACGAGCAAACTCGCCGCGGTGTCGGTGAGACCGAGGGCGTCCCTGACGACGGGGAGGACGGGACTGATCAGTGGCACGCCCAGCGGCGCCACTAGCGTACTCAGGAGGACGACCCGGATCGTCGGGGTGTCCCAGGGAACGAACGCGGACTCCTCGGGCGTGGTCGTCATCTTCTCTCGGGTGACGTCGTCGCGGTGATTCGGCGGACAGTGCGTCTCACGGCGGCGTGGAGCCATCGGCGACGGCGACGTACAAAACGCTTCACGTCCGTTCAGCGGTAAGTGAGCGTTTCCCGAGACGAGCCACGAAATCGCGTCCGCCTCACCACGAATATCGAACCGGACGAGTTACTGTCACGAACTGAGAAATGAGACACATAAATAATGTATGTAATTTTTATATTCTTGGGTGAAATCGCACCGCTCCTAGCACGAAATGATTTCGGTCTGGGCATCTGTACACGGCAGAATGAGTGATTTTCGAAATATATCCAAATAACACCGAATTTTCGTTGTTTCTTGTGGGAACAATTCGAAAACATCGCCGTTAGACACGACCGCACGCAACTCTGTACTGATTCGGTCACCTGGCACACAGTTATATTTATTTATGATATTGTCCGTGTATTAAATGGTTTCTAACAATATCTATTAACAGACAAATATGCCGAAGTCGACGAGCGTGTACGTGACGATACACCGGCAAGGAGTTTGGGGGAGAGAGACGAGATTGCCGTGCCGTGAGGGAAACAGGTCTGACACCTCGTCAGCCTGCACTCGTGTAATGATGACTCTCGTGGCATAAGTTTTCTCATACCGGAAATGGGTTCGCCCGACGGGCCCAGAACGACGGCGACGACTCGTGGACTGTGACGCCAGCGAGAGACGAAACGTCCGTCACTCCGTCGTCCCCGTGGCGTCGTCCGGGGGGCGTTCGATGGGCTCGAACAGCAGATGTGAGTCGATCCTGTCGTCGCCGCCGGCCACCGCGAGCCGGACCGTCGCGCCGACGTCGACGTCGGCCGTCGGAACGCGTCCCGTGATCCGAACCGGGCCGAAGTCGGCGATGCAGACGAGATACGGGGCCTCCGGAGCGAACGCAGGGGGAGCGACCTCGATGCGCGTCGTTGCCGTCACGGTGCCGTGATCGGGGAGCGGCCGTTTCGTCAGCGACCGCTCACCACACTCCGGACAGACGCGTCGCGGCGGTAGTGACCCGTGATCGCGGGGACAGCGCAGATAGTACCCCCGGCCGGCGTCGACGGCGTCGAGAAATGCCTCGAAGTCCCCGTCCGGACCGTCGTCGGTCATCGTTGCCCCTCTAGGACGTGTACGACGGCGCTCGCCACGGTGCCGCCGGCGTTGTGCGCAACTGCGGTCGTACGCCCGTCGACGGCGTCGCTGTTGGGATGGGTTCCGCGGAGGAGTTTCGTCACCTCGACGACCTGGCTCACGCCCGTCGCGCCGACCGGGTGGCCCTTGGCTTTGAGGCCACCGGAGAGGTTGATCGGGCGGGCACCGTCCGCGGTCGTCTCGCCGCGTCGCGCCGCGTCGATTCCCGAGCCGAGGTCCGCGAAGCCGAGCCCCTCTATCGCCAGCACTTCCGCGATGGTGAAGCAGTCGTGGACTTCCGCGAAGTCGACGTCCGCGGGGTCGATCGCGGCGTCGGCGTACGCTTGCGCTGCTGCACGTTCCGTCGCCGGCGTTCGGACGAGGGACGTTCGCCCCTGCAACGGCAGGCGGTCGGTTCCATGACCGACCCCGGCGACGGTCACCGCGTCGTCGAGGCCGTGATCCGCGGCGGCCGACGAACTCGCGAGCACGAGCGCGCTGGCACCGTCGGTCGTCGGACAGGCGTCGTAGAGGCCCAGCGGGTCGGCGATCGTCGGTGCGTCGAGGACGTCCGCGACCGATATCCGTTGCTGTAACTGCGCGTCGTCGTTGTCGAGGGCGTGCTCGTGGTTCTTGACCGCGACGTGTGCGAGGTCCGTCCGCGACCCGCCGTACCGCTCGACGTACGCGCGCGCCATCAGTGCGTACGCGCCCGGAAACGTGAGTCCGACGCGTCCCTCGAAGCGAGCGTCGGCGGCCGTCCCCAGCGCTTCGGTGAGGGTTGCCGTGTCCAGGTGGTTCATCCGTTCCATGCCGCCGACGAGGAGGACGTCGGCCTGTCCGGCACGGATCGTCCGGACGGCTTCGCGGACTGCGACCCCGCCCGACGCGCAGGCCTGTTCGAATCGGAGCGCCGATCTGCCCGTGAGGCCGGTACTTTCGGCCATCAACGGGGCCTGGTGTCCCTGCCGCTCGGCGTCCAGTCCGAGAAAGTTTCCGTAGTAGAGGCCGTCGACGGCGTCGGGGCCGACACCGGCGTCGGCGAACGCCTCGTCGGCGGCCGCCGCAAGGAGGTCACGACCGCTTCGATCCGGATGCGTACCGAAGGCCGTCGTACCGACGCCGGCGACGTATACGGCGGTCATGGCGACAGTTCGAGCGTGGCGTCGGCGATCCGGACGCCGTCGGTCGTGGCGAACAGGGGGTTGACGTCGAGTTCGGCGACTCCGGGAGTCGACGTGACGAACGACGAGAGGTCGACCAGGAAGTCGACGACGGCGTCCCTGTCGACGCGTGTCCCGCCGCGAGCGCCGTCGAGAACGGCCTGTCCGTCGAGTTCGTCGAGCATCGCGCGCGCGTCGTATTCGGTCACCGGCAGCGCCCGAAACGAGACGTCCTCGACGACTTCGACGAAGACGCCGCCCAGACCCACCATCAACGCGGGCCCGAACTCCGCGTCTGTGACGACCCCGGCGACGAGTTCCACCGCGTCGTCCACCATCGGCGAGACGAGCACGCCCTCGACGGCGGCGTCGGGGCGGTTCGTGCCGACGCGATCGAGTAGCCGTTCGAAGGCGGTCGCGGCGTCGGCCGGCGACACGTCGAGCGCGACGCCGCCGGCGTCGGTCTTGTGGACGACCTCGTCGGAGACGACCTTGAGGACGACCGGGCAGTCGAACCGCTCGGCGGCCTCGCGGGCGCTCGTCGGACTCGTCGCCAGTTCGAAGGGGACGACCGGCAGGCCGTCGTCGGCGAGTACCCGCCTGGACGCGAACTCGTTCAGTCGCTCTCGTCCCGCTTCGATCGCCGTCTCGACCAGCGGGTGTGCCTCGTCGCTCGTCGCCGGAATGTGAAAGTCCGACGTGCGATCGTGAGCCGCCAGGTGTCGCCCGCGGTCCGCGAGCGCCCGGAGACACGCAACGGCCACGTCGAGCGACGCGGAGACCGGCACGCCGGCGGCTTCGAGCGCGTCGACACCCGGTGCGTCCAGGCCAGCGCCGAGGCTGTGGGCGACGACCGGCTTCTCGAAGCGGTCGACGAGGTCGCCGATGTGACGCGCGACGTCCGGTTCCCGGTCGGCCCCCGCCTCGTCGACGCCCCACCTGTCGTGGCCGCCGAACCGACCGGTCAGCAAGAGCGCATCGACGGCGTCGTCCCCCAGGAGGACCGTCGCGCACTCGGCGAACGTCTCGGGGCTGTCGTCCTGGCCCATCACGTCGACGGGGTTGGTCACGTTCGGCGACGTCGGCACCAGTTCGGAGAGCCGACGTCGCGTCTCGTCTCCGAGGTCGGGGAGAGAGAGCCCACTGCGAGCAACGGCGTCCGACGACAGCGTCGCGTGCCCGCCGCCGTCGGTGAGCACTGCCACGTTCTCGCCGGCCGCCGGCGGGACGGTCGTCAGCGCGTGCGCGACGGGCACCACCTCGTCGGTGCGGCCGACCAGGTGTACGCCGGCCTGTCGGTACGCACCGCCGGCGACGTCGCTCCGGCCGGCCAGCGACGCCGTGTGCAGCGCGGCCGATCGCTTTCCGGCGTCGGTCTGGCCGCCCTTGCGGACGACGACGGGCGTCTCGGTTCCGACGTCGGCGGCGGCCTGGAGGAACGCGCGACCGTCGGCCATCCCCTCGGCGTAGACGACGACGCCGTCGGTGCGGTCGTCCGCGTCGAGGTGCGCCAGGAACTCGTCGACGGTCAGGTCGCACTCGTTGCCCACGTCGACGTGGTAGCTGAACCCGGCGGTCCCCTCGCGGATCGCCTCGGCGGCGAATTCGAGCGCTACGTTCCCGCTCTGGGTGAGCACCGCCAGACCGCCGGTCGGGATCGCGTAGCCGTCGAAGAGGTTCACGTCGTCGTGGACGGCCAGCAGCCCCTGGCTGTTCGGGCCGACGACGCGGGTGTCGACGTCCCGAACGGTCTCGGTGAGTCGGCGCTGCAAGTCGGCGTTGCTGGCCTCGCCGAAACCGGCGGATACGACGACCGCGCCGGCGACCCCCGCCTCGTCGCAGTCTTCGAGCACGTCCGGAACGACGGTCGCCGGCGTCACGACCAGCGCGAGGTCGACCGGCGAGGGAATCGCCGCGACCGTCGGGTGGACCGCGAGTCCGCGAATCGGGTCCTCGCGGCCGGGATTGACGGGGTAGATGGCCCCCTCGTAGGCCGACTCCTGTAAGTCCGCCACGGCACGGTAGCCGCGTTTCGACCGGTCGGCGGACGCGCCGACGACGGCGATCGATTCGGGTGCGAGGATGCGAGCAAGCGCGTCCATCGTGGCGAGTTCAGAACGCGACCCCGTCGCGGCCCTTCAGTCCGAGGAACTCCCGCGTCTCCGCCGGCGTCGCGGGGTCGCGACCGGCGAGTTCGTCGGCCAGGTCGACGACTTTCTCGACCATGTCGGCGTTGGACGACGCGAGTTCGCCCTTCCGGAGGTAGAGGTTGTCCTCCATCCCGACGCGGACGTGTCCGCCCATCGAGATCGACTGGCTGCACAGCGGGAACTGCGCCTTGCCGCCGCCGATGACCGAAAACGAGTACTCGTCGCCGAACAGTTCGTCCGCGATGTGCACCATGTGCGTGAGGTTCGACGCCTCGGTCCCGATGCCGCCCAGCGTCCCCATGACGAACTGCAGTTGATAGGGCGGTTCGAGCAGCCCCTGTCGCTCGAGGTACTTGAGGTTGTAGAGGTGTCCGACGTCGTAGCACTCGAATTCTGGTTTGGTGTCGTACTCCTCGAAGGTCGGGAGCATTTCCTCCATGTCCTCGAAGGTGTTCCTGAAGACGTCGGATTTGGAGGTCCGGAGGAACTCCGGTTCCCAGTCGTACTCCCAGTCGTCGATGACGTCGAGGAAGGGGTGCATCGAGTAGTTCATCGAGCCGAGGTTGAACGTCGCCAGTTCCGGTTGGAGTTCCGGCAGGACCGCGACGCGCTCCTCGACGCTCATGCC
>JBDGSB010000104.1:0-11921 GCA_042217765.1 Haloarculaceae archaeon
CGCTCGCTGTCAGTCATATGTCAGCATTCGCTCCCGGGACTGAAAAGAGTAATCGAAAGATGGCGACCAGACGGTTACGCTAGATCGTCGAGCCAGGCGGCGACGCGACCCTCGGGTGCCTCCGCGGCCTCGGCGACGGTCGCGACGTCCGCGGCCTTCAGGTCCGCGACGGTCTCGATGCCCGCCGCGCGCAGGCGCTCGGCGTAGGTCGGACCGATGCCCGAGACGGTTTCGACGTCGGGGGCGTCCGCGTCGGCGGCGTCCGCGTCGACGGCCGTCTCGACCGTCTCCCTGGCCTCCTCGACGGCCTCCGCGGCCACTTCGGCCACGTCTTCGTCGCCGGCCGTCGCTTCCACGTTTTCGTCGTCGGCCGTCGTTTCCGTGTCGGCAGCGTCCGCGTCGCCGATGGACCGCTCGCTGAACCAGTCACAGACCTCCGGCCAGACGTGCTCGTGGGTGCTAGACGACACCGACAGGCCGATGTGGCCGGTGTCGTACTGGATGGTGGTCACGTCGTCGCTGCCGACCACGTCGTTGAACGGCTTGCTGGCCGCCGGCGGGACGAGGTGGTCGTAGGTGCCTAGAATCTGCAAGACGGGCATGTCGATGTTCTCGACGTCGACGTGCTCGCCGTCGAGATGGTACTCGTTCTCGTAGAGGGCGTTGTCCTGATAGATTTCCTCGAGGAACTCGACGTAGGCCTCGCCCGCGACGTCGATGCCGTCGGCCAGCCACGTCTCCATGCGGGCGAAGTTCTCGACGAAGTCCTCGTCGTCGAGGTTCTCGTAGAGGCGAACGTATTTGGTCACGTAGTTCTGGACGGGGTCCATCAGCGCGAAGCCGACGTCGAGCATCTCCGCGGGGACGTTACCGAACACCTCGGTGACGTCGTCGGGGTCGTAGTACTCCTCGCTGCCCCACTCTTCGAGGACGCCGCCGGTGTCGTCGAAGCACAGCCCGGCGGCCATCAGTCCCAGCGTGTTGACGGTCTCGGGGTACAGCGCGGCGTACATCGCCGACATCGTGCCGCCCATGCAGTAGCCCAGCACGTTGATGGCGTCCTGGCCGGAGCGGTCGCGCACCTCGTCGACGCAGTTGACCAGGTAGCGGTTCACGTAGTCCGACAGCGTCAGGTGCTTGTCGAGCCGCGACGGTTCGTTCCAGTCGATGAGGTAGACGTCGTGACCGGCCTCCAACAGCCGTCGGACGACCGAGCGGCCGGGCTGCAGGTCGAGGATGTACGGTCGGTTGATGAGCGCGTAGACGACGAGGAGAGGGACGTCTTCGCGTTCCTCCTCGGGCACCATCGGCTCGTAGTGCAGGAGTTCGAGCTTGTTCTCCTCGTAGACGACCTCGCTGGGCGTCTGGCCCACGTCGACGTCCTGGATGGTCTCCAGGCGGTCGGGCAGGACGTCCGCGGTCTCGGTCGCCTCGGTCAGCGCCTCGTAGGTCTTGCGCTGGGCGTCCAGCGCGGCCGAAATCGGGTTCGTCGGCATGGCTACTCCTCGACGGCGTCGAGTATCCGGTCGAGTTTCCGTTCGACCTCGTGCTGGCGGCGTTCGAGTTCCAGCAGCCGCTCGCCCACCTCGTCGACGTCCTCGCGGGTGGGAAAGCCCAGTTGCGCGATGGTCTCCTGGGAGACGTCGTCGGCCTCCATCCGGAGGTCCATCATCCGCTCGACGAGTTGGCCGTTGGCCGCGGCGAACGCCGAGGTTCCCATGACTTCCTTGAACGCCTGGTTGGCCGACTGCAACCAGATGTCACGAAACTCCGCGGGGTCGACGTCCTCGCCCTGGGCGGCGTCGGTCGTCCGCTCGAACATCTCCTCGGCGGCGTCCATCCAGACCTCGTAGGCCTTGTTGTACCCCTCGATGCCCTCCGCGAGCGCGTCCTCCTCGGGCAGGGAGTCCTCGACGGCGTCGGCCCACGACTCGACGAACGCGGCCTGTGCCTTCATGTTGCGTTCCATCGACTCCGCGACGGCGTCGTTCATTCCTTCGACCATCCTGGACCACTCTTCCTGTACGTCGTTCGTATCGCTCATAGTATCACTCACTGGTCGTAAAACTACCACTCCGGGACGTTACGCCTCGACGGCTTCGGCGGCCTGCTGCTGGACGTCCTGAATCTGCTGCTGGAGCGTTTCCATCTGGTCCTGCATCGCCTCGACCTGGCCTTCCATCTGCTCGACGGCCTCGACGGACTGGGACTGGAGCTGTTCGTGAGCCTCTAGCAGCATGGTGACTTGCTGGTCGATGGCCGTCAGATAGTTATCGGTGGTCTCCTCGTAGGCGTCGATGGCGTCCGTGGACTCGGCCTCGACGTTGTCGAAGGCCTCTGCGTGGTTCTCTAGCAGGAACTCGAACTGCTCGTCGACGGCCTCGCGGAGATTCTGGATCGCGGGCGTGCTGCCGGGCACGTTGTCCTCGACGGCGTCGAGGTAGCTGTGCATCGCCGACTGGCTCAGTTCGACGCCGCGGCGCTGGGCCGACTCCTGGGCGTCCAGGCTGTCGACGAAGGCCCGGCTCATCGTCTTCTGGAGTTCGACGCTCTGTTCGAACGCCGTCTTGCTCTGTTCGATGGTCGCGCGCTGTACTTCGAATGCGGTCTCGATGGGGGTCGTGAACTGGCTCATGATTCGTCCTCGCGGTCGGTCCGCTTGACGGGGATGACGACGGTCTGGACGATGTCCCCTTCCTCGATGTCCAGGGCCTCGCGTTCGGCGTCCGGAATCGAGATCCGACCGCCGCTCTGCACGCGCGTCTTGAACGTCGCCGTCTGACTCATCGCGCCGAGCTGGTTCATGTCCAGCCCGGACGTGCCGGCACGGAGCATCTGCTGGAACAGTTCCTGTTGCTGGTCCATCGCCTTCTCGCTGGCGTCCTGGAAGCTCCTGAACATCGCGGGGGGCCACAACAGCCCGTCGTCTTCGTCCGTCATCGGTCGTCCGTCTCTACATCTCGCGCACGCATAAATCTTCCGTTCAATACCATTTAATACCATCCCATACCATCGAGTGGAACGGGAGGTCGCCATTTCACCCCCACCCGGTTCACACGAGGGAAATATCGTCCCGGAACGGGCGATTGCCTGTGGCCCCCGTCGAGTACTCTCCCACGTGCTCTCCCGGTCTCGACGTGGACGCGAAGACGTCCACAGCAACACCCCGACGGTCGCGCACACACCACTACGTTTTATGGGAGGGACGCCTAAATTCGGGACAGATGAGTTCCGAATCCCATCGCCGGACGCTGTTGGACACGTGGACAGAGACGTCTGCACACGTCTTCGACAGCGTCGTGGCGGCCAACCGGGCGGCGTTTGCCGCCTTCGGCGTCACGGGAGACGCCGTCCCCACCGAGAACGGAGCTGACGCCGGTACCGAGGCACCGTCGGCCGTCGAAGCCATCGAGGCCCGCGAAACCAAATCCGACTGGGAGGTCACCGTCACCGTCCACCGCCCCGAGAACATGGGCGTCGGCGACCGGGTGGCGTTCAGCAAGACGATCACCGACGACGACATCCACCGGTTCGCGCTCGCCAGCGGCGACACCAATCCCCTGCACCTCGACGACGACTTCGCCGAGCAGACGCGTTTCCGGGGTCGCATCGCCCACGGCACCCTCGTCGGCGGCCTCATCAGCGCCGCGCTCGCGCGTCTGCCCGGCCTGACGATCTACCTCAGCCAGGATCTAGAGTTTCACAATCCGGTCAGAATCGACGACCGGGTAGACGCAGTCTGTGAGATCGTCGAAGACCTCGGCGACGATCAGTACCGCCTGACCACTCGCGTGTACGACGAGACCCGCGACGAGGTCATCATCGACGGCGAGGCCGTCGTCCTCATCGACGAACTGCCCGAGGAGTAGCTGCGCCGTTTCTGCACTCGCGATCGGAAGGCTTTCGGCCGCCGGTAGCGCTCCCTTCGAACATGTTCCTTCCGAGCGGCATGGTGATCCCGGAGCTCGGGTACGTTCTGTCGCTGACCGTCGTGACCGTCGTGGCAGCGGCGTTGCTGTACACGCTCGACCCGCCGGTCACGGCCCGGTTCGTCGTCGCGCTCGCGCCCTGGATGGCCGCCGGCGGCGCGTTGCACGCCCTCTATCAGATCGGTGCGTTTCCGCCGGCGATTGCCCCCCTGTTCGGTGCGCCGGCGGTCTACGTGAGCACCTTCGACCTGCTGGCGATAGTGTGGCTTCCCGTCGCGTTCGTCGCACAGGTCCGCGGCGAGCCGGCAATCTTGCACCGGTACGTGGGCGCTGTCGGGCTCGGCGTCGTGGTGGTCCTGTTCGGGGTCGGCGTTCGACAGAGCACCGCCGTCGGCGGGCCACACCCGATCTGGCCGGCGCTGGGCGTGCTCCTCGCCGGCATGATCGCGGCCGTCGCGTACTTCCTGTTGGGTCTCTGGCGCACCGAGGCCGTCGGCAGGACCGGCTTCGCTGGCGGGGTCGTGGTGCTGGCGCACGTTCTCGACGGCGTGACGACGGCCATCGGCGTCGACGTTCTCGGAACGGGCGAGCGCTCGCCGTTGCCGCGGCTGGTCATGAACGTCGCAGCCGGGTTGCCGACGGCGGACGTCCTCGGCGTCGGCTGGCTGTTCGTCGTCGTGAAACTCGCCGTCGCCGTCGCCATCGTCGTGTTGCTCGCGGCGTACGTCGAGGACGAACCCACCGAAGGGTACCTCCTGCTGGCGCTGGTCGCCGCCGTGGGGCTGGGACCGGCCACCAACAACCTCCTGTTGTTTCTCGTCGGGAGTTGATTGGAGACCTGAACGGTTTTGCCGCTGGGACCCACAGCGACGTCCATGGCCAAACAGCCCCACCTCCTCGTCGACGAGGGTGACGTATCGGACCTGGCGCTGGTTCCCGGCGATCCCGACCGCGTCGAACGCATCGCGGCCCACTGCGAGGACGTCGAGACGGTTTCCCGGAACCGCGAGTACGAGGTCGTCGACGCGACCTACGAGGGCCGTCCCGTGACGATCTGTTCGACGGGTATCGGCTCGCCGTCGGCGGCCATCGCCGTCGAGGAGTTGCACGCCGTCGGCGTCGAGACGGTCATCCGCGTCGGGACCACGGGCGCGCTCCAGTCCGGCATCGAGATCGGCGACATGGTGGTCGCGACCGGGGCGGCCAAAGACGAAGGGACGACCAAACGGTACGAGGCCGCCACGTTGCCGGCGGTCCCGGACTACGCGGTGCTGTCGGCGCTGGTCGACGCCACCGAAGCGAACGACGAGGACGTCCACGTCGGGCCGGTCGCCACCGACGACGCCTTCTACGCCGAGACCGACGCGTACGTCCGCGACTGGGAGGCCGCGGGCGTGCTGGCCGTCGAGATGGAGGCGGCGGCGATATTCACGCTCGCGCGACGCGAGGGGATGCGTGCGGGTGCCATCTGTACCGTCGACGGCAACCTCGTCGAGGGAACCCAGAAGGGCGAAACCGAGGCCGGCGAACTCCCCGAGAAGGCCAAAAACAACGTCGAGCGCGCCATCGAACTGGCCCTGGAGGCGGCGGCCGACCTCTGATACGGATTCGGGTCGCTCCCTGTCGGTGGATCGCCGACTCGTTCGGGCGAACCGCAGGCAACCGAAGGCACGAATCCGTATGATTCGGATTCGGGTCGCTCTGTCCCGGCAGCCGGATGACTTTTCTCCGTCGGTGCGTTTTGACCGTGCATGACCGACGGGTCGAAACCGCGGCAGGGCACCGGTCGCCTGCGCTCGGCCGTCGACTGGTGTCGACACGCCGTCCTGCGACTCCGTCGGCTCGAACGGCGGGAAGTCCGCGACTTCCGGCGCTGGCTCGAACGGACGCGGAACCTGATTCACCTGTCGGTGCTGTTGTTCGTCCCGGCGCTGATCGGGCTGGTCACGTTGCTGTCGAACGCCGTCGAAGAGCTGTCGTTCCTGCTGTTTCCGTCGCTGGCGGCCGGCACGTACACGCTCTTTTCCGATCCGGAGAGCAAGTACGCACATCCGATCAGGTTCGTCACCGGGCTGACCGTCGGTGCCCTCTGTGGCTGGGCCGCCGTCGAGATAGTCACCCGGATGGGCTGGTATCAGGGTACGGGCCTGCTGGAAGTGAGCGCAGCCGGCGCGGCGCTGGCGGTGTTTTTCACCGGCGCGGTCACCTGGCCGCTCGACGTCGAGGAACCCTCGGCCTTCTCGGCGTCGCTGCTGGCCCTGCTGGTTCCGGTCGGCTCGCGTGCGGTCTACGTCGCGAGCGTCTTCGCCGCCAGCGTCATCGTCGCGACGGTGTTCTACGTCTGGCGCGAGCAGTTCTACGAACACCGGGCGGACTTCCTCTACGAGTCCACGAAGGGCGACGACCACGTCCTGGTTCCGATGCGCGGCGAGAACCCCGAGGAGACGGCGATGCTGGCCGCACGGCTGGCCGCCGCACACAGCGCCGGCAAGGTCGTCCTCCTCGACCTGGTCGACGACCAGTACGTCGCCCGCCAGGAGTGGGAGCACATCGAGGCCCACCGGCGGGCCGGACCGATGCGATCCGACGGCGGTCCGGATTCCGACGGACGACGGGAGGGCGCGTCCGACGCGACGGAGGCGGAGACGGAACCGGACCCCGACGCCGAACGGTCACAGCGGACCGACGGCACGGCTCCCGCCGACCTCTCGCGGGAGGCCCTCGAAGAACTGGGGACCGAAACCGCCATCTCGGAGATGGCCGCCCGGCTCGAAGCGCAGGCACAGCAGATCGAGACGCGGGTCGGCGTTCCCTGCGAGGTCGTCGTCGCGGTCCCCGACGCCTCGGCGTCCGGGGCGGTCCTCCGGACCGCCGAGGAGGCCAACTGCGACCTCGTCGCGGTGGCCTACGAGGAGCAAGACGGGGCGCTCTCGCCGTTCGTCCGGGAGCTGTTCCGGGGTGATACCGACGTCGTCGTCCACCGCTCGCGGGCCGGACGGACCCGCTGGAAGCGCGTCCTCGTCACCATCCGGCGCGCCAGCGACCTCGCTCACTCGATGATCGACTTCGCGGGTCGGCTCGCCGGTCCGTCGGGGCACATCAGTGCCGGAACGTGCCTCCCGTCGGGTCGTAGCCGTCGCTGGGGCGAGGAGATGCTCGCCGACGTGGTCGCGCCCTTCGAGTGGCACATCGAAACCCGCGTCGACGTCGCGTCGATCGAGGAGTTCCTCGAAGAGAACGCCAGCCAGTACGACATCGTCTTTCTGGGAGCCAGCACGGACCGGAGCGCAGCCTCGCGGTTCGTCTCGCCGCCGACGTTCGAACGCATCCGGAACGTCGACGCCGACGTCGTGATCGTCGATCGGGGTGAGTGACGGGACGGTTCGCGACGTCCGTGTCGTCGGCCGTCACTCGTCGTTGCCGAGCAATCGCTCGGCGACGGGTTCCATCTCGCCCTGGCCGAGCGCCGACTCGACGAGGAGGTGGCCGCCGATGACGGCGGGGCTGATGACCTCGTCGGCACCGGCGCGGCGCAGTTTGGGGACGTTCTCGCGATCGGTGGCCGCGGCGACGATGCGGACGCCGGGGTTGAGTTCGCGGGCGGTCAGCAGCGCCAGCGCGTCGGCCGCGTCGTCGTTGGTCGCGGCGATGACCGCGCGGGCGTCGGCGATGCCGGCCTGTCGCAGCGGCTCCTCGTCGCTCGGATCGCCCGTGACGACGTCGAAGCCGCGACTCCGCAACTGCGCTGCTCTGTCTGTGTCGGGCGTCACCACCACGAACGTCGCGGCGGTCGAGAGTTCTTCGACGAGCGGTTCGGTCAGGTCGCCGTAGCCGAGGACCAGGACGTGGTCCTCGAACACGTCGAGTTGTGAGGCCGTCATGGTTCCGAGGGTGTGTGCGAGTCGGGCTTCGATGGCGGGACCTAAAAGCGAGCCCAGCGCGACCGCGAAACTGACCGTCCCGAGGACGACCACGGACATGCCGAACAGCCGCGCCTGCTGGCTCAGCGGCGAGGCGTCGCCGTAGCCGACGGTACTGGCGGTGACGATGGTGTAGTAGACGGCGTCGGTCAGCGTTGCGACGCCGTTGAACTCCTCGCGCAGAGCGTAGGCACCGACGGTCCCGTAGACCATCGTGCCCAGCAGCGCCGCGAGCGCGGCCAGTTGGGCGGTCGTTAGTTCGAGTTCGCGGCCGAACTGGCGGCGGTTCACCACGACCGTCGGCAGCGACAGAAGCGACAGCACGACCAGCGGCAACGAGAACGGGCTCGTCTGGACGAGTCCCTGCAACGCCGTCAACGGGACCAGTACGATCGTCGAGTACCACGCCAGTCGCAGACGGCGTCGCATGCCGACCGCGCTAGCAAGCATCAGAAAGCCCGTGAGCGTCCCGGTGAATCCAGCCGCCCGCTCGATCGCGGGCGGGACGACCGCCGCGAGCGGTCCCTGAATTCCGGTCGCACCGATGTTGGCGACGCCGGTGGCAAACGACAGCAACGCCACCGCCGTCGTCAGCCACACCGCGGCCCGCGCCCCGAGCCAGTCGACGCGACCGTCGACGCCGGTGTCCATGTGCCCGGGTCGCCCGCGGGTGAGTAAATTCTGTCGCTCGCGGAGACGGTCCGTCGCTCGCGGAGACGGTTCGTCGCTCGTCGGTACTGGTTTGTAGCAGGGCGCGCAAATCGTGGGTAATGGCCTCGCTTCCGGTAGAGGTGTTGTTCGGCATCTATCTGGGACTGCTCACCGGCATCGTCCCGGCGCTGGTCTCCTGGTCGCTGGGGTTCGTCTTTAAGTACTTTACCGGCGTCACGGTTCCGGGATTCGGTGTGGTCGTGCTGGGCATCGCGCTGGCCGGACTCAACGGCGGCCTGCTGGCCATCGCAGACCCCACCGTCACGCAGTCGGCCAACGCTCCCTCCGTCGTGACGGGGCTGGTCGTCGTCGCGATGATGTCGCTGTACGCGCACAACCGCGGCGACCAGATGGGCGCGAACTTCCCGAAGCGACTGTCGCTGAAGAACCTCCGCGAGCGGACCCTCTCGGCGGACGTGAAACTGCCGGGCCGCGACGAGGTTCGGGTCCGGGTCGTCGGCGAAGTCGCGGACATGGAAGGGTATCCGCCGCTGTCGGACGACCTCCGAGCGGCCGTCCGCGACAGCGAGTGGACCTTCCCCGCGGACCTCCGCATCTCGGAACTAGAGCGCCGACTGGCCGAACGGTTGCAGACCGAACACGACCTGGGCGACGTCTCGGTCACCATCGACGAACGGGGCCGCGCCGCGGTCGTGGCCGCGCCGCCGTTCTCCGGGCTCTCGAAACGGGTTCCGGGAGACCGACGGGCCGTCTCGGTGAACGCGCTGATTCCGACCGGCGTGGCCCGTGGCGACGAAGTGCGCGTCATCACCGCCGACGCGCAGGTCGACGGGACCGTTGTCAGCGCCCGCACGCGGGCGACGGCATCCGGGACGGGTCCGGACGTCGAGGCGACGGGCGGCCATGCCGTCGACGGAGCAACGGGCGACGACGCGAGAGCCGACGACGCCGACGCCGACGGAGAGACCGCGGCCAAACCGGTTCGCGCGCCGACGACCCGCGGCGGCGAGGGACGGGTGACCGTCGCCGTCCGCCGGACCGACGTCCAGCCGCTCTTGCGAGCAGACCGTGCGCGTGTCGTCGTCGAGTCGCGCGGCACGCGTCGCGAGTACGAACTCGTGTCGCTGCTCCGGCGGATGGGACGGCAGTTCCGCCGACTGACCGTCCGCGAGGGAGGTCCCCTCGCGGGAACGACTCTCGGCGAATCGCGGCTCCCCGACAGGCACGACGTCGCCGTCGTCGCCGTTCGTCGACCCGACGGCTGGATCGTCGCGCCCGACGGACGCACGAAATTGACCGGCGGCGACGAACTGTTCGCAGTCGGAACCCCGGAGAAACTCGACGAGTTCTCGGGGGCGATCGCGTGACCGTCCCGCCCGCCGGAAGCCCGGTGTTCGGGGCGGGCCCGGCGCTCCGAGGGGCCCACGCCGTTCCGCCACTCGCGCTGGCGACGCTTCCCGTCGACGACGTCGCGCTGGCCGTGGCCCGCGTGGTCGGCATCGCGGTCATGGCGGCCGCACTCGCGGGCGTGACCGCGACGGTCTATCGCTGGTACGTTCGCGAGCGCGTCCCAACGCCGCTGTCCGTGCTGGTCGGGCTGGCGACGGTCGCGGTGTATCTCAACACCACGACCGCACTCGGACAGGCCATCGGCAGTAGCGCACCGTTCGACCTCGAAGCGGTCGCGTTCAACGGCGCGACGCTTCTAGTGAGCTTCGGCACCGCACTGGTCGGCACGCGCGTCGGCGACGGACTGGGACAGGACGTCTTCGTCGCCACCGGCGGCAACGAGGTCGACGTCGACGTCGGTCGCGTGGTCCGTGCCGTCGGGCGCGTCATCACCGTCGAGATCCCCGAGGACGTCGACGACATCGTCGGCTACGATCCGGTCCCGGACGCGACCAGGGAGAAACTCGAAGGCCGGACGTTCGTCTTTCCCCGCCGGCTCACCGTCGAGGAGTTGCGCGACCGGCTGGTCACGCGGCTGAAGTCCGACTACGGCGTCGGCTACGTCGACCTGGAACTCTCCCGGGACGGCACCGTCGAGTACCTCGCGCTCGGCTCCCGGGTCGCCGGCATCGGACCGACGCTCCCGCCGGAGACGGCCGCCGTCGCGATCCAGGCCGACCCCGCACACGCTGCCAGTGCCGGCGATCTCGTTCAGGTCTGGCAGTCGAACCCGCCCGAACGCGTGCTCACCGCCGAGGTACGGGCGACCGCCGACGACGTGGTGACCCTGGCGGTCGACGTCGCCGACACGCTCAAACTCGACGACGCGACGACCTACAAGCTCGTGACCCTGCCGGTCGAGACCCGCCCCGACAGGGAGTTCGCGTCGCTGCTCCGGGCGGCCGACGAGACGATGGCTGCCGTTCCCGTCGAGGCCGACAGCGTCGTCGAAGGACAGCCCCTCCGGGCGCTGGCCGTCTCCGTCGTCGCCGTCCGCGACGCCGAAGACCACGTCGAACCCGTCCCCTCGACCGGCCGCGTGATCGTCGCCGGGGACACGCTCTACGTGGTCGCTCGCCCCGAAGCCCTCCGGAAGCTAGAGACGGCCGCGAGCACGCCTGTCGACGCGGCGGCGAGTGCCGTATCGACGCCCGACCCGGACACTGCCGGCGTGGGGACGGAGCCTCAGGCGAGCGACGATTCGACGGCCGACGACGCCACACCCGACGATTCGACGGCCGACGACGCCACTTCCGACGACGCGGACTCGGCGAGCCACGACGTCGAGGACGAACCGGCCCGTGACGACGAACCGACCGACGAGAACGGAACGGCGGACGAAGGGACGACCGCGGACGAGGACACGACTACAGACAGGGATACCACGGACGAGGACACGGATTTCGCTGCCGGTGGCAAGTCGTTTTCCGACCTGAAAGCGGAGTTCGAGTCCGGCGACGCCGACTGGGACGACACCGACGTCGACGAATCGACGGCCGATACGTCCCCGGCTAATACGTCCACGGCCGATACGTCCACGGCCGATACGTCCACGGCCGATACGTCCGGTGACGGCGACGCTGGCGTCACGTCGGGTCGCGCCGGCAAGTCATTCGAAGAACTGAAAGACGAGTTCGAGTCGGAAACCGCCGACTGGGACGACGACGTCGAGATCGGTGGAATGGCGCTGGAACCCGAGACCGAAGCGGAGAAAGAACTGGCACGCAAAGTCGAAGACGAAGCGTCGTCCGGCACGCCAGATGATTCCAGTGGCGAATCCGACGACGGCGATGGAGACGACGGGAACCGGAACGAGAACGGGAACGAGAGCGAGAACGGAAACGGAAACCTCGCGGACGACGAGTTGTTCGACGACACCGTCGAGGCGGACAACGACGACTTCGGCGATCCGTTCGACGATGACGAGGCGAGCAACGACGACCTCGACGAC
>JBDGSB010000104.1:12021-25139 GCA_042217765.1 Haloarculaceae archaeon
CGACGACCTCGACGACGATCCGCTGTTCGACGAGGAGTGATACGGATTCGGGTCGCTTCCTGCCGGTGGGCCGCCGGCCCGTTCGAGCGTACCACCGGAAACCGAAGACACTAATCCGTATGAGGGGGTTGCCCCGCGGTGCGACACTCTCTTACGCTCCGCGGGCCTGACGGGTACACATGCAGTGGAAGCTCTTCGCCAATCTCGCCGAGACGGCCGGGAGTCGGGAGGTCGCGGTCGACGTCGAGGCGGGAGCGACCGTCGACGACGCGCTGTCGGCACTGCTCGCGGCCCGTCCCGAACTCGAAGCCGACGTACTGGACGAGAACGGCGAGTTGTACGACCACATCCGGCTGTTGCACAACGGAACGAGCCCGTTCGCCGACGGCGACGGACTCGACACGACGCTCGAAGACGGGGACGAACTGGCGCTGTTCCCGCCGGTGAGCGGCGGCTAGAGCAGGTCGGCGTCTGCGAGCCGCTGGACGCCCTCGCGAAGCCGGTCTTTGCTGTTGGCGTAGGACAGGCGCGCGTAGCCCGGCGTCCCGAAGGCGCTACCGGGGACGGTGGCGACGTGGGCCTCGTCGATGGCCCGCTCGCACCAGGACTGGTCGACGGGGTCTCCGTCGCCCGTTCGCTGGTCCTCCGATCCCGCGCCGTCCTCGCCGACCGGGAGCATCATGTAGAACGCGCCGTCGGGCCTGACGACGTCCTTGCCGTGGTCGGCAAAGAGGTCGAGCAGCATGTCGCGGCGCTCCTCGAAGGCGTCGACCATCTCGGCGACGGCCTCGTCGGTGTTCTCTAGGGCCTCGACGCCCGCGTGCTGGACGAAGTTGACGGCACACGACACCGAATGAGAGTGCAGTTTCCCGGCCTGGGAAACCACGGCTTCGGGCGCGGCCAGGTAGCCCAGCCGCCAGCCGGTCATCGCGTAGGCCTTCGAGAAGCCGTTGACGGTCACGAGGTTGTCCCGGTCGATGTCGGTGACGGCACCGAGGCTGTGTGCGGTGACGTCGTAGGTGATTTCCTTGTAGATCTCGTCGGAGATGACGGTCACGTCGTGGTCGTTGGCGAGGTCGGCCACGCCCCGGAGGGCGGCCTCGGAGTAGACCGCGCCGTGTGGGTTGCCCGGCGAGTTGACCACGAGCAGTTCGGTGTCGTCGGAGACGACTTCCTGCAGGTCGTCGAGTGCGGGTTCGAGCCGGAAGTCGTGGGCGGCGGTGTCGACCCGCTGGAGGGTCCCACCCGACAGTTTGGCCATCGCCTCGTAGGAGACCCACGCGGGGTCGAGCAACGCCACTTCGTCGCCGTCGTCGACGACCGCCTGGAACACCTCGAACAGCGCCTGTTTGCCGCCCGGCGTGACGATGACGTTCTCCGGGCCGTAGTGGTCGAGGCCGTCGTCGGCCAGGTACGCCGCGATGGCCTCCTTGAGCCTGGGGATGCCGTTGGAGGGCGTGTAGCCGGTGTGGCCGGCGTCCATCGCGTCTTTGCCCGCTCGCTTGACGTTGTCGGGGGTGTCGAAGTCCGGTTCGCCGACGCTGCAGTCGACGATGTCGACGCCGTCCGCTTCCAGTGCCGATGCCTTGTTACTGATCGCGATCGTCGCCGAGGGTTCTACCCGGCGAACGCGTGCTGCGAAGTCCTGAGTCATAGTTGTTCTGCCATGTCGATAGCGCTGTCGACGGCCGCCGCGCCGTAGTCGATGCGCGCTTCGGCCTCGTCCTGGCTCATCCCGGGACCGGTGATACCCAGCGCGACGGGCGTGTCCCGTTGCAGGCTGACGTCGGTCAGCCCCTGTGCGGCCGCGTCGGCGATGACCCGGTCGTGGTCGGTGTCGCCGGTAACGATCGCTCCGATGGCGACGACCGCGTCGACGTCGTCGCGTCGCGCCAGCCGATCGGCCGCCAGCGGCGTGTCGTACGAGCCCGGCACGTCGACGGTCTCGACGATTTCGGCGTCGCGGTCGGCCGCGGCTTCGCGCGCGCGTTCCTCCATCTCGTGGGTAATCGGCCGTTCCTTGTTGAACTGGGCGACGACCAGCCCGAGCCTCACCATGTCTCGGGAGTACACGACCGGGATAAAAGAACTACCGTTCGCGCGACGCCGACGCGACGATCGACCGGTATCACACATCGACGCCGAGCCAGAGTTATATGGTTTCCGTCCGTACGTCGACGTAAGGATGAGCACGACCGAGCAGGTTGAGCAAACGGAGTGGGCCGAACTTCGTGGACTCGCTCGAATTATCGCGCTCTGGATACTGGCCACGGTCGTCGTCGCCGCGCTGTTGCTCGTGTTCAGGACGACGCTATTTTGAGCGGTCGCAGGGCGGTGGGTTCGACCGTCTCGCCCGAGGCCGAGTACACGCCGGCGGTCACGTGCCGGCGACGACCGAGAACGTGGCACCGACCGTGAAGGTGACCACGATGACCAACGCGACGAGGACCAGATAGGTCAGCGGGCGGGGGTCGAATCGCAAGTGCTGGTACCAGCCGGCAACGATGGCGGCCTTGAAAAACGACAGGCCGAGGATGATGGCCAGCGCGAGCCAGTAGGCCCCGGGGCCCACGAATCGCTCGACGAGCACCTGGACGGTCGCACTCACGAACAGGACCACGAATATCGCCGTGTAGAGTTTGTTGGATGTCATGGGTTCACCTCAGAGGATGTAAAACAGCGGGAACAGGAACAGCCACACCATATCGACGAAGTGCCAGTAGATCCCGAAGTACTCCACTGGCGTCGACTCCTCCTCGCCCAGGTACGCGCCGTTCCACGCGCGGACCATGAGCCACCCGGCGAGCAGCAGGCCGAGGGTGACGTGCAGCGCGTGCAAACTGACCGTCAGGTAGTACGTCGAGGCGAAGATGCTCGACCCTGGGGTCACGCCTTCCCTGAGGAGGGGGGCCCACTCGATGACGTGGCTCCCGAGGAACGCCAGTCCGAGCACGAACGTCGCGCCGAGGCTGGCCAGGAGGTGCCGGCGGTTGCCCCGCTCGGCGGCGTTCAGCGCCAGGACGACGGCGAAGCTACTGCCGAGCAGGACGTACGTGTCGATCAGGCCCGGTAACGTCTCTTCGGGGATCAGGTGCCAGCTAGTCCACCCGTAGAACGCGCGGGTGAAGATGTAGGCTCCGATGACCAGCCCAAAGAGGACGATGTCCGACGCCATGAAGATCCAGACGCCGGTCTTGAAGTTCTCGACGTTGCCGAACGGCCAGGCTTCGCCGAATCCACCGTCGGGACCGTGGAACCGCTCGCGGCCGAACTGGACCATCGCGACGGCCGCGACTACCAGTCCGAGCACGGCGACTCCCGCGTGGAACTCGCCCCCGAGGCCGCCGACGAACTGGCCCTGTTCGAGGCTCCCGCCGGCGCCCCACAGCAACAGGAATATCGCGAGGCCGATGGCGAACGGCCAGATGCTGGCGTGACTCTCGCCGCCCTCGTGGTGGCCCGCCGCGACGTTCCCGCCGTCGGTCACCTCGCCGGAACCGCCGACGACGGTGTCGAGGAACTGGAGCTTGCCGGTCGAAAACGAGGGTAGTCCCGGGAAGTTCTCGAGCGGCGGCGGCGACGAAATCGTCCACTCGGTCGTGCTCGCGTACTCCCAGGGATTGTCGCCGGCGTCCTCGCCCCTGAAGAGGCTAGTATAGAGGTTGTAGAACATCAGCAGGAACGCCGCGGCGAGCACGAACGCACCGATCGTGGCGAGTCGCTGCCACGGCGTGAACACGGGCTGGTAGTCGAAGACGCGCCGCGGGGCCTCCCAGGCGACGAACAGCGGGAAGTACAGCAGATTGAAGCCGACGAAGTACAGCGCGGCGTTCCACCTGCCGAGGCGTTCGCTGTACATCTTCCCGGTCATCTTCGGGAACCAGTAGTACAGGCCGCCAAAGAGTGCGGTGCCGCCGCCGAGCATCACGTAGTGAAAGTGCGCGACGACCCAGTAGGTCCCCCGGAAGTTGAAATCGAGCGCGACCGCGCCGAGGAAGACGCCGGTGATGCCGCCGATGATGAACAGGATGACCGAAGCGAGGCTGAACAGAAACGGCGTGGTGTACTTGATGCGACCTCTGACGAGCGTGTAGATGAGCGAGAACATCATCAGGTCGAACGGCAGCGAGATGCCGATGGTGGTCACCATGAACACCGTCTTGGTGGTGATGTTGATGCTCGTCAGGAACATGTGGTGAGTCCAGACCATGAAGCTCTGCAGCGCCACTAGCAGCGTCGCGGCGATGACCCAGCGTCGGCCGATGATCTCCTGGCCCGAGAACGTCTGGAACGTCTCGAACATGACTCCCAGCGCGGGGAAGAAGACGATGTAGACCTCGGGGTGGCCGAAGAACCACCACATGTGATCCCACAGCATCGCACCGGACTGGGCGGTGTAGTACGTCGTTCCGGCCAGGCGGTCGCCGATGAGCAGTATCAGGGCGGCCAAAAGCGCCGCGAACGCGAACAGCATCATCCACACCGTCAGCAGGATCGACCACGTGAACGGCGGTAAGTTCGTGAGCGTCAGCCCGTCCGCACGCATCCGGTGCATCGTCGTCAGGAAGTTGACCGACGAGACGGTGACCGAGACGACGAACATCGTCAACGCGAGTATCGACAGACTCGCGCCGATCGACGGCTGGAAGTTCGCCGTACTCAGGGGGGCGTACATGGTCCATCCGCCCGCGAACGCGTGCCCGTCGAAAAACGAGATGCCCAGCAGGACTCCCGAAAAGAGGTACATCCAGTACGACAGCGCGTTCAGCCGGGGAAAGGCGAGGTCCTTCGCACCGATCTGTAAGGGCACGACGTAGTTTGCCAGCCCGAACGCGAACGGCGAGAGGAACCAGAAGATCATTATCAGCCCGTGCATCGAGACGGCCTGGTTGTACGACAGCGCCGACAGCGGCCCCTGGCCCGGCGGTCTGGGCGACCACAGCTGGATTCGCATCAGCAACGCCAGCAGGCCGCCGAACACCAGGAAAAACAGCGACGTGATGATGTAGAGCACGCCGACGTCCTTGTGATTGGTCGTGACGAACCACCGCTTGACCGAACTCGGCGAGGGAAGCGCGTGCTGGTGGCCGACGTCCTCGTAGACGGGTGCGACCCCGCCGTCGGACGCAGGCGCATCGTCGCTCGTCCCGGTCCCGCCATCGGGTGCCGCCTCAGCATCGCCGCTCGGATCGTTGTTGTCGTTCATGTTATGCGGTCGAATTTACCTTGGTTGCGTACCACTGGTCGAACGCGCTCGACGACGTGACGGTGACGTTGGCCGTCATGTAGGAGTGGCCCTGCCCGCACAGTTCGTAACAGCGAGCGAGGTACGTCCCCTTCTCGTCCGCCACGAACCACGTCTTCGTCGTCTGGCCGGGGATGGCGTCGGACTTCGCCTTCAGTTTCGGCACCCCGAACGTGTGGAAGACGTCGGCCGACGTCACGCGTAACCTGACCAGCGCCCCCTGCGGAACGCGCAGTTCGTTCAACGAACTCACCTGTTGCGGATGGCCCGGCACGTCGTCGTACTGGAACTCCCAGTAGAACTGGTGGCCGACGACGGTGACCGTCATCCGTTCGTTCGTCCCGGACGGTGGACTCGCCTTGACCCCCTGCTGGAGGTACAGCAACGCGCCGTAGCTCCAGACGATGAGCGAGAGCACGAGAATCGCACTCAGCGAGAACGACACGAGCAGGTGTCGACCACCGTGGCCGCTCGACGGCAACACACCCAACTCGGGCACGTCGCGGTCTTCGTCGTCCTCGTCGACCCTGCTGGCCCGATTCCGATACGTGTTCCAGAGCAAGTAGCCGATGACTATCGCCCCGACCACCGTTCCGAGGGCGGTGAACACCCCGAACAGTTGAGCGAACACCGCCTGTTGGCTCCCCTGTGGAACGATGCCACCACTCAATACTGGGATGAAGGAATAGGCCATCTATTACGGCCCCATATATTGTGGTGTCACGCCACACCATGTTAAAATTTGCCGTGGGGCGATGGGCCACGGTACGTCGGATCACAGTGGTGTAACGTGACCCACTACGGGACGTCGGGTCACAGAGGTGTAGCGTGGGTTAGCGAGAACGAGCGCGTCCGATCCGTCGCCGCTGCGGGCGGTCAGCTGACGAGCTGGGCGACGACGGCGACCAGGAACAGCAGCCCGCCGACGGAGACGGTTTCGGCGACCGCTATCGATCGCGGATGGCCGCGATTCGTGGACATGTAGTAGACGCCGTACAGCAGGTACGCGACGACCAGTACGCCTAACCCGCCGACGAACGCGACGACCGCGCTGGTGGCACCGCCGGTCGAACTGCTGCCGAGGGCGACCACGGCAACCGCCGTCCCGACCGTCAGGACGGCGAACACGAGAATCCACAGCGACTGACTGCCGACCAACCTATCGAACCCGCTCGGCGTGGGTCCGTCGCCCTCCTCGCGGCCCCGATCACGTGCCGCGCGTTCCTGTGTCCGTCCCCGGCTCCACCGCGGACTGAGTGACACCCCCATCGCCACGAGGACGACGACGACCCCCATCACGACCGTACTGACCAGAGTTTGCCCTGCCATGTGCTATCGATTGTACTTCGCGCGTAATAACGGTTCGTGGTGTAGCCGCTACTCGGAACCCCGTAGTCCACCGTCGAGCCAACCCACCGGGCTCGTTCCCGGCGTCACATTCTCGCCGTCACGTTCTCGTTCCTGACGTCGCCCGCCAGCCGTCACGTTTCGACGACGGCACTTAAATGGCACCATTTATACAGGTTCGGATTAATTGCTGTTCGCACCGTCCCGTCGAACGGACCAAGGATTCCCCAACCCCCACCCCACCACGTTCACTGTCAATTCTCAGTGATCGACCCCCAAACTTCCCTTCCCTTGGTCCCGACCCTCCGAACGTTCCGGCCACCGTTCACGATTCGCGCGGCCAGCGGCCGGTCGTCTCCGGTTCGACGTCACCACTGATGGGCAAATCGCCGTTTGAGCGACGGGAAGATACTTGTTCGACCTCGCCGTTTGCTCGGGCGAAACCGCCACAATCAAGCGGAAGACTACTAACCCCGGCCCTGTAGTGACTGAAACGATGGCAACGGCAGACGAGGACCCGCTCGCTCGCGCGCTCACCACGCTCGACGAGGTGCTCGACCGCGTCGGCATCGACCGCGTCGAGTTAGCCGTGTTCAACGTCACGCTAGTGGCGCTAGTGGCCCGGTTGTACGCCCTCGGTCGCCGGACCGCCCACTGGGACGAGGCCCGCGTCGCCTACTGGATATTGGAGTACATGCAGACGGGCAACTACGAGTATCGCCCCATCATTCACGGCCCATTCTACCACCACGTCAACAAGTACCTCTTCGAGATTCTGGGCGCGAGCGACGCGACGATGCGGCTGGCCGTGGCCCTCGTCTGCGGGCTCTTGCCGCTGACGGCGCTGCTGTTGCGGACGCGGCTCCGCGGTGACGAAGCCGTTGCAGTCTCGCTGTTTCTCGCGTTCAACCCCGTGTTGCTGTACTACTCGCGGTTCATGCGCGGCGATCCGCTGGTCGGCGCGTTCATGTTCGCCGCGTTCGCCTTCTTCGTCCGGAGCGTCGACACCGGCGAGCGACGGTACTTCTATCCGGCCGTGGCGCTGGTCGCGCTCGCGCTGACTGCCAAGGAGAACGCACTCGTCTACCTGGTGACGTGGATCGGCGCGGCGGCGCTGTTGCTCGACCACCGGCTGTTTCTCGCCCGTTCCGGCCCGACGCGATGGACCGGCGTGCTCGCAGACGAACTCCGGCGCGTCGGCCGAACGGTCGTCGACTGGATCGTGCCGCTGGTGCTCGCGCCCGTCGAGTTTCTCGCAATCGTCGTGTTCTTCTACGCGCCGCGGGCCGCCACCGAGGAGGGACCGGGCCTCTGGAAGGCGTTCGGACAGCCCGCGATGTTCGAGGACGTCATCTACGCGGGGTCGGTCGGTGCCTGGGAGGACTTCTACAGCACCTGGATCGGCAGCGGCCACCAGGACCACGCCTACCTGCCGTACCTCGGCGACCTGCTGGCGACGATGTCCCACGGAGCGGTCGCCGTCTCCGTGTTCGCCGTGCTCGGGTTCCTCGTCGACCGGTACACCGGCGACCGGCCAAACGACGTCGTCTCCTTCGCGTTCTACTGGGGGTTCGTCTCCATCCTCGGCTATCCCATCATCACCGACATCAAGGCACCCTGGGCAGCCATCCACGCCGTCGTCGCGCTGACGATCCCGGCCGGCGTCGGCGTCGCCATGATTTACCGCTGGGCGAAGGTCGCCTACGCCGACGACGAACTCGTCGACGTCGGCCTCGCGGCGGTCGTGCTCGTCATCGTCGCCGGACAGGTCGCCGGCGCGGCCGTAACCGGCGTCTACCTGCACGCCCAGTCCGGCGACAACGACCTCGTCCAGTACGCCCAGCCGGGCGACCACGTCGGCTCGCTCGTCGCGGCGATGGACGACGCCGCCATGGCCAACGCCGGCACCGACGTCCTCATGTACGGCGACTACTACGTCGACGGCGCGACCGAGGCGACCCGGGAACCGGCCTGCGTGAAGTGGTTCAACTCGCTACCGCTGCCGTGGTACTTCCGGCTGACCGACGCGACCGTCGACTGCGCCAGCGACCACAAGGCCTTCGAGAAGGCCGTCGGCCAGTCGGCTCCCCCGATCATCATCGCGCGCACGCCGAAGAAGAGCGAACTGATCGCCGACCTCGACGGGTACCGGTGGCGCTACTACTCGTTCCGGGCCTGGGGCACCAACTCGACGGTGTTCGTCCGCGACCGGTGGGCCGACGAGATGGGCATTCCGGCCTCCCATCGTGCGGGCCATCCCGCGTCGACGAACCGGACCGCCGACGCCGGGCCGGCCGAGACGCCGACGGTCGCCGGCACGGCCGACACGTGATGCGGATGCGTGTCTTTGGCCCCCGGCGGTTCGCCCGAACGCACCGACGAACCACCGGTACAGAGTGACGCTAATCCGTATGAAGCAACGCTTATGCGGGTCGGTCGGAAACGACCGGACGACATGACGCTCTCGTCGCCAGGACCGACCCTCGGCGTCGTCGGCGGGGGACAGCTCGGCCGGATGATGGCCGAAGCCGCCGGCCCGCTCGGCATCGAACTCGTCGTGGCGGACCCGACGCCCGACTGTCCGGCAGCCCCGGTCTGTCGCGACCAGCTCGTCGGGGACTTCGACGACGAGGAGACCTTCCGGGAGCTGGCCGACCGCGCCGACTTCCTCACCTTCGAGATCGAACTCGTCGATCCCGACGCGCTCGAACGCGTCCAGCGCGATACTGGCGTGCCGGTCCACCCGACGCCGGAGACGCTTCGCATCGCACAGGACAAACTGACCGAGAAACGGACCATGCAGGACGCTGGCGTGCCCGTCCCCGCGTTCAGGGCGGTCGACTCGCTTTCGGACCTCCGGGACGCGCTCGACGACCTGGGCTACCCCGCCATGCTGAAGGCCCGCGAGGGCGGCTACGACGGTCGCGGCAACGTCCCCGTCGAGTCTCCCGACGACGTGGAGGACGCCTACGCGGCCATCGACGGGCCCGCCCTCCTCGAGGAGTTCGTCGACTTCGAGCGCGAGGTCGCCGTCGTCGGCTGTCGCGGTGCCGAGGGCACCGACACCTTCCCGGTGACCGAGACCATCCACGAGGAGGAGATCCTCCGGGAGATGGTCTCGCCGCCGCGGACCGACGAAGACGTCATCGCGCGTGCGCGATCGGTCGCTCGCGACGTGCTCGACGTGCTCGACGGCCGCGGCGTCTACGGCATCGAACTGTTCGAGACGGCCGACGGTCGGATCCTGTACAACGAGGTCGCACCGCGGCCGCACAACTCGGGCCACTGGACTATCGAGGGCGCACACACCTCCCAGTTCGAACAGCACGTTCGCGCGGTCACCGGCCTGCCGCTGGGCGACACCGGCCGCCGCGGGCCGACGGTCACCTCGAACGTCCTCGGCGACGTCGACGAGCGCCAGCCCGCGACGCTGTACGGCTACGAGGACGCGCTTGCCACCGATCGGCTCCACCTCCACTGGTACGGCAAACGCGAAGTGTACGCCCTCCGGAAGATGGGCCACGTGACGATGGTCGGCGACGGCGTTGCGGTCTCGGCACAACGGGCGAACGGCGACGCCGATCGGACCGCCGACACCGACCGGACCGCCAATTCGGACCTGACCGAACTCGTCGAGCACACCCGGGCGCACCGCCAGCAACTCACGTTTACCGAACCGTAAATACCTCTGGGGACACACTACCCACCCATGACGCGCTCGGAGGAAGTGCAGTCGCTCATCGACGACCTCGACCGCGAGGCACAGACCGACAGAGACCCCGCCGAGACACCCGACGTGGGCGTCATCATGGGTTCGGACTCGGATCTAGAGGTGATGATGGGCAGCGAGACGGGCCGGCCGGGTGCCTACGACGCGTTCGTCGAGGAACTCGGCTTCGCCGAACAGACCAGCTACGACGACCCGCCCGCGGCCCGGTTCACCTTCGAGTCCTTCGTCGTCTCGGCCCACCGGACGCCCGAGTTGATGTACACCTACGCGACGACCGCCGCCGACCGCGGACTCGAGGTGATCATCGCCGGGGCCGGCGGCAAGTCGGCCGACCTGCCGAACATGACCGCGTCACTGGCGTACCCGTTGCCGGTCATCGGCGTCCCCGTCCAGGAGAAGTCCGTCGACTCGGTCATCGGGATGCCCACCGGCGCGCCCATCGTCGCCGTCGACGCCGGAAAGTCGTTCAACGCCGCACTCACCGCCGCCCAGATCCTCGCCCGCCAGCACTCCGAACTGCACGAGCGCCTGCAAGCGTACCACGACGGCCTCCAGGACGACGTCGGCACGACGTCGCGGGACCTCCACGAATTCGGGACGCCGCGGTTCAAAGAAGAGTACGGGTACGAGTAACGCGACTCCGAATCAGGCCCACCAGGGCGACCATCCGGCGGTTGCGCCACATCGAGAACAGCTCGCGCATCCCGCCCACGTTGCCGTCCCAGTCGTGTAAACCTTCCGTGGCGTGTCGAAACGGCCGCGAACGTCGTCGATGGAAACCGGCAGCCATCTCACCCGCCGACGGCACCGACGCTACGTCTCCCCTGCAGCCGGCAGTTCGACGACGAACACGGCCCCCCGTGGGTCGCCGTCGGCCCGTGCCGATTCGTCCGTGGAACGCGGTTTCGCCCTGTCTTCGACGTGGACCGTCCCGCCGTACTGTTCGACGAGCGTGTCGACGAGGTACAGTCCGAGCCCGTGTCCGTTGCGGTCGCCGAGGTCGAAGACGCGCTCGCGACGCTCGTCGGGGATGCCGGGGCCGTCGTCGGCGACCTCTAGTCGGACCGTGTCGCCGTGCTGACTTGCGGTGACCCAGACGTGCGGATCGCCGTCGTTGTGTTCGACGGCGTTGTCGAGCAGATTCTCGACGGCCACCGACAGCAGGTCGTTGGCGTCCACTAACAGGTCGTCTTCGACGTTCACCTCGACGGTCACGTCGTCGTAGGTCGACCGCGTCGCGTCGGCCGCGGCCGCGACGATCCGGCCGAATTCCTGCGGTTGGAAGTTCTCTTTCCGTGTCGTCTTCTCGATCTCGCGGACCCGGCGGATCAGGTCCGCGATCTCCTCGGTCTTGAGGTGGATGGTGTCGACGTGCGCCTGGTCGTCGCCGCTGGTCGCCAGGCGTTCGGCGTAGCCGTCGATCACCTGCACGGCGTTGAGGATGTCGTGGCGCATGAGCCGGTTCAGGAACCTGAGGCGCTGTCGCGCGTCGTCGCGCTGATCGGCACGTCGGGCGGCACGGGCGTCGTAGAGGCCGACGAGGACGCCGGCGACGGCACCGGCCTGGGCGTTGACCAGCAGAGTCTGGACCGGATCGCCCGCACTGCCCGTGGCCACTGCTCGAAAGTAGAACCGCCAGCCGGTGAGCGCGGTGAGCACGGCGAGGCCGCCGAGCGACCACAGGGCGACGCGCCAGACGCGCTCGGCGGCAAAGCCCGTCCGTGCGAGCCAGACGCCGCTACCGACGAGCGCGACGGGCATCGCCAGTCCGAACGCCAGCGTCGCGGCGAATACGTCGGGCGACGTCGCCACCGGTGTCGAGATCCAGACGAGATCTAGCAGGAACAACCCGCCGAGCACGCCTCCGAGCGTCCCGACGAGCCAGGCTCCGATCGGTCTCGAACCCACGGTAGACGTTTGCACGGCCGGTACTGTATGTTTATCTGTCGAAATCGACCGTCCGTGGACGGTGAATCGAGCGTTCGAGGACGTCGTCACGCGTCGTCGACGCCGTCCGCAGACAATCGTTGGTGTGCGATGCGTGCTCACGCCCCGACGTCATCGCCACGTTTCTTTCCGAGCGACGAGCACGAATCGGCCGAACGGGCGACAGCGACGGCGGGACGGCCAACAATCAACCCTTATATGGCACGGCTGCTAACCCCACGGACGATAGGAGCATTCCGGAATGAGTAATCCATGGATCGCCATCGGGGCGCTGGCGCTGGTTTCCGTTCTCATCCCCGCGGGGATGATGACAGTTTCCAGCCTGTTGCGCCCCAGCGTGCCGGAACAGGGCAAACGCGCCGTCTACGAGAGCGGCGAGATCCCGACGGGCAGCACGCGCATTCGGTTCAACATCCAGTACTACATGGTCGCGTTGCTGTTCGTGGTGTTCGACATAGAGACCGTCCTCATCTTCCCGTGGACGGTCATCTACCGGGACGCCGTCGACCAGGTCGGCCTGGTGAAGGCGCTGGTGCCGATGCTCGTGTTCATCGCCGTGCTCGTCGTCGGCCTCGCGTGGGCCTGGCGCAACGGCGCAGTCAAGTGGGTCCGCAGTCCGCGGACCGGACGACAGCGGGTCGACCAGTAACCATGAGTAGCGATCAACCGACACCGACGGAGGAGGTACAGACCACCCAGGAGGCCCGGATGGGCGAGGGCGTCGACAGCCGCTTCAACTCGAAGCTACGCGAGGCGTTCGGCTCGTCGCCGTTCATCCTGACGAAGTTCGACACGTTCATGAACTGGGTCCGCGGGTCGTCGATGTTCATGCTGCAGTTCGGGATCGCC
>JBDGSB010000134.1:0-13439 GCA_042217765.1 Haloarculaceae archaeon
GAACTCGTCCACAAGTTCATCGGCGAGGGCGCGAAACTCGTCCGGGACCTGTTCGACCTCGCCCGCCAGCACGAACCCGCGGTCATCTTCATCGACGAAATCGACGCCATCGCGGCGAAGCGGACCGAGTCGAAGACCTCCGGCGACGCCGAGGTCCAGCGGACGATGATGCAACTGCTCTCCGAGATGGACGGCTTCGACGAGCGCGGCGAGATCCGCATCATCGCCGCCACCAACCGCTTCGACATGCTCGATCGCGCCATCCTGCGGCCCGGCCGGTTCGACCGTCTCATCGAGGTCCCCAAACCCGACGTCGACGGCCGCGAGCAGATCTTCGAGATTCACACCCGCGAGATGAACGTCTCCGACGACGTCGACTTCCGGGCGCTCGCCGACGACGTCGCCGACGCCAGCGGGGCCGACATCAAGGCCGTCTGTACGGAGGCCGGCATGTTCGCCATCCGCGACGACCGCACGGAGGTCCGGATGGCCGACTTCCGGGACGCCTGGGAGAAGATCCAGGCCGACGAGGACGACGAGGACGTCTCTCGCACGTTCGCCTGATTCGGCTTCGGGTCGCTCTGTCCCGGCAGTTCGCCGATCCGTTCGGGCGAACCGTCGGGAGCCGGAGACACTACTCCGTACGAAACCGTCGGAGCGGTCACCGCTGCACACCGCTGTGTCTCGTCACTCCGTCAGGTGAACGTGGACTCCCTCGACGACGTCCGCGACGCGCTTTCCGTGCTCGGTGAGGGTGACGCGGTCCCCGTCGTAGGTGACGACGCCGGCGTCGACCAGTTTCGGGAGGTGGACGTGATGCAGTTCGACGCCGACGTCGGCCCCGCCGTCGTCTCCCTCGCCGTCCCGTAGCCACCGGCACAGTTCGTCGACGGTCGCCGACGGTTCGTGCTCGTCGAGCGCCACGACGGCGCGCCGTCGTCGACGGTCGGTCAGAACGCGATAGACGCTGTCGACGGGCGGTCGTCGATTTTCACTCATACACGTCAAGAAATGGTCACCGTTCAGAAACGCATTGCCACTCGATGTCGAAGTCGTTTTTGTACAGTCCGTGTGCGTCGCGGGCACTGTCGGACGTATTCGGGGAAACCCTTACTATCGAAGCTTCTTTAAGTATGCCTCGGAAAGGTCACGTGGAGAATCGTTCCATGAGCGTCATCGCGACAGTCGAAGTCGACGCCAGCGATTTCGTGCTCGAGGACACGCTCGCTGCCGACCCCGACCTTCGCATTCGACTCGAGCACGTCGTACCGATCGGGGACTCGATCGTCCCGTACCTCTGGATCGACGACGACCGCGTCGAGGATATCCAAGCCGCACTCGATGGGGAGGAAAACGTCGACTCGTTCAGAATCCTCGACGAGGCCAACGGCGAGGCGCTCGTCCGCGTCGACTGGGCCCAGGGCATCGACGGGCTTTTCGACGCGATCACCGAGAACGGCGGGACGGTACTCGAGGGCGTCGGCGAGCGCGAGACCTGGCGGTTCGATCTCCGGTTCGAGGGTCACGACCAGTTGACCGCGTTCTATCAACGCTGTGCCGACACCGGAATCTCGATCGCCCTCCAGAGCGTCCACAATCCGGGGATTCCCCAGGACGTCGGTATCGAATACGACCTCACCGAGGCCCAGCGTGAGACCCTCCGGACCGCGCTCGATCGGGGCTACTTCGACGTGCCACGCCGGACGAACCTGGTGGAACTCGCGGAGCGAATCGGCATCTCGGACTCGGCCGTCTCCCAGCGTCTGCGCCGGGGCACGAAGCGAATCCTGGCGGCGTCGCTGTTCGACGCCGAAGAATCGACCGACGACGACTGACCGAATCGAGGCTTCGATACCGAAGCCACCTTTATGCATGTCCGGCACGTGTTAGTGTCACATGGAAACGACGATCACGAACGAGACGACGAGTACGCGTGTGGTGCAGGCAGTCGCCGAGGCGAAGGAAGTGGACCCGACCGACCTGCCGCCGCTGTACGACGTCGTCTCCCCGGACGCGCTCGACGCGCTGTTCGATCCGCCGGACGGCGAACGACGGCCGTCCGAGTACGAGTTTCGATTCGCGTACGCGGGCCGAAACGTCGTGATCCGGAACGATCGGATCACCGTCGCGTAGCGGGGAGCGTCCCATTCGTACCGTCGAAACGCTTGCCAGGCCCGGTCGCCGGTTTCGTCGCCGGAGTCGCTCGTCAAGTCCGGTCGCCGGTTTCGTCGCCGGACACAGTCGTGGTGAGTAGCGACGACAGGCCGCGCCGGAGTCGTTCCGAGGCCGCCTGTTCGGAGATGTCGAGTCGGGCGGCGAGGTCGGTCAGCGTCGTTCGTCGGGGGACGTCGAAGTAGCCGGATTCGTAGGCAATCGCGAGCATCTCGATCTGTCTCGGCGTGATTTCGTGTTCGTCCTCGAACGGGTCGTCACCGTTGTTGATCTGTCGCAGTTCGACCGAGATGCCGCGTTCTCGACACTCGTCGTAGAACCGACCGAGTTCGTCCGGATCGGCAAAGTGCAGTTGGAGCGTCCACCCCTCGGTGGTGCCGCGGAACTCGGATATCGTCACGTCGCGTTCGGTGACGAGGTCGAACAGCGTCGACTCTACGTGGGGCAATTCGAACCGGACCAGCGTGCGGTCGGGGAGTTCGTCGAGGACCGTCAGTTCGGTCACCGACGGCGTCTCACGGAGCGACGACACGACGGCGGCGCGGTCGTCACCGGTGATCCAGACGTAGTGCGTCGAACCACCCATCGGCACGATGCGCTCGACCTGGAAGGTGACGTCGTCGTGGTCGGCGAAGACCGTTCCGAGCGGATACGCCGTCACCGGGACGCGTACCTCGGCGAAGGCGCTCATCGTGGCTGTCCTTCCCGCAATCGCCGCAACTGCAAACTGTAGACGTTCATTAGACCCATCACCGTGTTGGCACGAACTGGAAACGAGAGCGTCGAGAACGACTACTGTCTATACGCGAATGCATCTTCTGTTTCGATATCGAACCCTATTATATTTAAATGGTAATATCTGCTGGTTAGGGCGGGGAGGCTGTCAAGGGGAAACGCCCACCGTCTGTGCGAGGACTTTGGTGAGCCCGCGGCGCAGGCGCTGGGAGACGGCCGAATCGGAGATGTCGAGCATCTCGGCGAGTTCGACCAGCGTTACCTCGCGGGGGACGGAGAAGTACCCCTCGTCGAGCGCGAGCAGGAGCACCTCTCGCTGTTCGGGCGTGAGGCCGAATTCGAGCCCCTGTGACGTCTCCATGGGGTTGTTAATGCCCGAGAGGTCGACGGAGATGTCCTTGTCGACCAGCGTCCGATAGAACGTCGAGAGGGTATCGTACTCGGGGAACCGGAGCTGGAACGTCCAGTGATCGCCGTGGCCGACGCCTTCCAGGACGACGACGTCGAAGTTCGACAGCGCCTCGATGAGCCCGTCGATATCCTCGGACCACTGCACGCGAAAGAGCGTTTCGTCGCCGATGTCGTCGACCGTCAGCACCTCTTCGACCGTCGGCGACTCCCGGAGCGCCGCTTCGACGGCGTCGGCGTCCGGACTCTCGACCCAGAAGTACGGAATCATCGCCCCGCTGGTCGGGATCATCGTTTCTAGCCGTACCTTGACACCCGGCCTGACCTCTAGTAACGACCCGAGTGCGAACTGATCCGCGGGGATGGAAACGTCGGCGATGACGCTCATGTGCTCTCCGGGCCGACCGCGACGACCGAACTCGACGCACCACACGACCGTGTCTGACGAGAGGCTGGCATCATCGGGGGCTTCACGAGCGTAACGCAAAGTAATCGGGCTTGGGTGTCGAAGGATATTTTATACCGGCTGTGATCGCGAGAATCCGTGCGAGTGACCGGGCGAATCGACCGACGACCACCTGGTTCCGGGATCGAACGCGACCGTTCGGCGACGTCTGCCCCAAAGCCTATGGCCGTAGACGACGAGTAGTACAATGGGAATACCAACTGTTGCTGTGAAACACCCCACTTGACCCCCAGCGGTGACGACTACGGGAGGTTCCATTCGCGGACGGGTTCTGTCACACAATAAGACTATTCACCGACAGAACGACACACAATGTCCGAATACAAGCCTACAGCCGACGGTCCGACGTCACCGCAGGAATTCGAGGCGACTCTCGCCTGGTTGCTTCGAACCGCCCGCGAAAACGGCGTCGACGTCGAAGGCGGATGGATGGATCGTACTCACGACCGGAACGGTCCGGACTGGGGAATCGAAATCTACGAGGTGCTCCCGCGGACCGAGTAGCGTAGCACCTAAGTTCCGCGTCTTCGACGTCCCCGTATGGACACCTCGGAGTTCGTTTCGCAGTTCCGTCGACCCGCGTGGCAGACCGGCATCGGCACCGTGCTCGGGTACGGCGTCATCCTCGCGTTCATGTTCGTGGTCCTGTTCGTGATCCCGTGGCTCGTCTTCGAGTACACGGCGATCGGGCTGTAACTCCACGCACGCGTGAGCAACGGGCGTGTGACTCATAGGGGTCGGACGCCTACCGGTGGTATGGTCGCGAAAGCAACGTTCGGCGGCGGTTGTTTCTGGTGCGTCGAGGCGGCGTTCGAGGAGATCGAGGGAATCGAGCGCGTCACGTCGGGATACGCGGGCGGGCACACCGACGACCCGACGTACCGGGACGTGTGCTCCGGATCGACCGGCCACGCCGAGGTCGTCCAACTCGAGTACGATCCCGACGTGATTTCCTACGACGACCTCCTCGAAGTGTTCTTCACGATCCACGATCCCACCCAACTGAACCGGCAGGGTCCCGACGTCGGCACGCAGTACCGCTCGATCGTCCTGTACCACGACGAGCACCAGCAGGCGCTCGCGGAGGCGTACGTCGACGCTCTGGCCGAAGAAGGCGGGTACGACGACGAGGTCGTGACCGAAGTAGTGCCCCTCGAGACGTTCTATCGCGCCGAGGAGAAACACCAGGACTACTTCGCGAAACACCCCAACGACGCCTACTGTACGATGCACGCCCAGCCGAAAGTCGAGAAGGTGCGCGAGCGGTTCGCCGAGAAGGTGAAAAAGACAGTGTAGCGTCGGCCCGCCGGCGTCTGCGGTTCGTCGGGAGATTCTCACAGATGCTCGGCGCTCGTCGGGAGTTTCTCACAGGTACTCGGGGTTCCGTCGGGCGACGACGCGACGGCCGACGACCGCAACGATCACGGCGAGGACGGCGTAGCCCGCCGCGAGCGCGTAGGTCGTCGTCGACGGACTGGCAACGGCCAGTCGTGCGACGGTCGTCGCCGGATGCTCCGGCAGCAGGACGCCCAGGCCGAACAAAACCAGCACCAGCACCGAGTACAGCAGTTGCGCCTGGCGGCGGCGGCCGGCCTGCAGGCCGAGCAACAGGCCCAGTGCAACGGTGATCGTCGTGACGGCGGTGACCACGACCAGCAACGCGGGGACGTGCGAGACGGAAATGCCGTTCAGCCCGAGCAGCAGGACCCACAGCAGCGCCTGTGCCGGCGCGAGCAGGATCATGGCCCCGGCCTTGCCGTCGACGACGTCGACCAGCGACACGGGCGCGACCCGGAGCAACTCCAGGGTCTCGCGTTCGATCTCCTCGGTGATGGAGTCGACGGCGATCGAGCCGCTGATGAACGGCGGCAGGAACAGCAACAGCGGAATCAACACGGTGTAGGTGAACCCGAAGTAGGGGCTGGCGGGCACGTCCCGGGGCAGCGGGACGACCTCGTGATCGAGGTGGTCCGCCCGTAGCGTCCGTTCGTTGCGCTCGACGGCCTCTAGCAACTGCCGTACCTGTTGGACAATGATCGTCGTCCGCAGGCTGTTCTGGGGCGCGATCACCTCGACGTTCACCCGGCCGTTCAGGTCCGACGCGAACACGACGGCGTCGACGCGGCCCGCCCGGTAGTCCGACAGCGCGGCCGTCCGGCGCTCGTAGGTGACCGTCTGCAGGCCGTCGCGACGGGCGGCGACCTCCTCGACGGCCGCGCGCTGCTCGCCCGAGACGCCGACGACGATGCGATCGGACGACACCGACCCGGGGTCGTACAGCGACGTCAGACCGACGACGAGAAACGACGAGAACGACGCCACGAACAACTGGATGAGCAGCGCCAGCACGATGGTCTTCTCGCGGCTCAGCGACGAGAGGTCCCGTCGCGCGATGGCGACGCGAGGCGTCCGGAGGACGTCACTGCGGCCAGCCAAGGACCATCACCACCGTTAGGTTGTAGCCGACGTGGACGAGCGCGGCCGCCGTCAGTCCGACCGCGTAGCCGTCGCGTCCCTTTCGCGCGCCGACCGCCGAGATGGACGCGGTGACGACGTGCAACGCCAGCGGCGCCACGAGAAACGACAGCACCAGCGGGTCCGACAGCATCGCCTCTTTCAGCGCCGACCGGCCGATCTTCAGTTCCGGCAGGTGCGCCAGCCGGGCGACGAGCGTCAGTTTCTCCGCGAGGAAGAAGCCGAATCCGCTGAACGCCCCCAGCGTCAGCGCCGTCCGGAGGCTCCGGTCGAACTTCGCGTGGGCGTAGCCCGCGAACACGTGGAGGCTCTTGGCGACTTCTTCGATGGCCGCCACCGCGATCAGCACCAGCACGATGGACAACTTGCCCGGCAGCGCGAACACCATCGCGATCGCCACTAGTTCCGCGACGAAGACGAACGGCAGCAACAGCGCGCTCACCGTCGCGACGCTTCGCGCGCGCGAAATCCGGCCGGCCAGCGCGTCGAGCACCTTCAGCGGAATCGGGCGCTGGGTGAACATGTCCTCCTCGCGGTAGAGCCCGGCCCCGAGCCCGAACGACACCAGCGCCGTCGCCGTCGGCGGCAGCGTCGAGAACGCGAACTCGCCTAGGCCGACGGTCTGGCCCTGCAGGTCCCGGACGACGACCGTCAGCGGCGAGATGAGCGCGATGGGCGTCACGTCGGTGAAGATGGCCGGGACGAAGGCGTAGGTCGTCAGCGAGACGGTCACGGTCACGGTCACGAAGGTGAGTTCCTTGAACGAGCGGGCGAACATCGCGCCGAGGAACGTCGCCGACAGGAACAACAGTGCAATGGGTGCAACCGCGAGCACCGACACCGCCGAACCCCGTAGCGCGAGCGTGATGACCGCCGCGATGGCGACCGCCGCACCGAAGTACGGCAGCGTCTTGCCGACGATGATGTCGCCCCGGCTGACCGGCGAGACCAACAGGAGTTCGCCCCGGCGATTGATGCGCTCGCTCAACATCGTCGACCCGTAGGCCTGGATGATGAAGTTCAGCGGCAACACGAACACGAACGCGAGGACGAGCGCGCGGAACGGAAACGGCGGCGTGATGTCCGACGGCGTCCCGCTGACGCTGCCGCCGGACAGCCGGGCTGTGAAACTCGACCCGCCGAGCCCGCCGAGCAGCCCACCCGACCCGCCGGACGAGGTCTCCGTCCGGGTCGTCTCCCCGCCGGCGGTCGCGTCCGCGGTTGCGCCGCCCGAGGCACGTGCCGTCGTCTCGCCGCCCGCCGGCGTTGCGCCACCGGACGGGGTCCCGTTTCCGGACCCGCTCGCGGCGGTCCCCGCTGCCGTGTCCGCCTCCGACTCGCCACCGCTCGCGGTCGTTCGCGCCGTGTTCGCGGCCGTCCCGCGCTCGCCGGTCGGGGTCGGCCGCTCGCCCGTCTCACCGGTCGCGAGGACCTGCCGGACCTGCCGGTCCCGGTAGGACAGGCTCACGAGCACCGGAAACGCGGCCGTCCGATTGGGTTCGGTCGCCATCACGCGATCGTTGTAGCGTTGCACCGTCGACCGGAGTTCCGCCAGCGCGGCGCGTCCCTTCGCGGTGTGGGCGTACTCGACGACGGTCCCGCCCCGGATCAGCAGTTCCTGGCGACCGGCGTCGACGGCGGCCGGGTTCGGGTCCTGGACGACGAACGTCGGGTCGGCCGCGACCGGCCCGTAGTAGGGACTGCTCGGCTGGACGCCGACGCGGTAGAGCCCGCGGTCGAGTGCAACGCCCTGGCCGGCCGCAAGCGGGCCGACGGCGACCAGTCCGACGAGCGCGACGACGGCCACGGCCACGGTCCGCTTGTCGACGCCGCCGGCGTTTTTGGTGACCTCCCAGCGCGCGATGCGGGCCGCGTTGCGCGTCCGGGTCCGGAGCCACCTGGCCAGCCCCATCCGTTCACCCCGACTCCGCGACGTTCAGGAAGACTTCTTCGAGACTGGACTCCTCGGTTCGGATGTCGACGACCGACCCGCCCGCCTGCCGGGCGGCCTCGCGGGTCTGCTCGACGGCGGCCATGTTCTCGACGACGCGCCGGTAGTTGCCGTTGTCCGCGACGCTTCCCGGCACCTCGACGGTCGTGTAGACCGTATAGCGCGTCTCGCCGTACTGCTCCTGGAGTTCGTCGAGGCCGCCGCGGGCGACGATCTCGCCTTCGTTCATGATGGCGACGCGGTCGCAGATGCTCTCGACGTGAAAGAGGTTGTGCGCGCTGAAGACGATGGTCTTGCCCTGCTCGCCGAGGTCGCGCGTGAAGTCGATGATGTAGTTGGTCGTCAGCGGGTCGAGCCCGCTGCCCGGTTCGTCGTAGATCAGGACGTCGGGGTCGTTGATGAGCGAGCGAGCGATGGCGACCTTCCGTTTCATCCCCTTGGACATGTCGCCGAGTCGGCGCTCGCGGTGTTCCAGGTCGAGCCGATCGAGCGTGTCGTGGATGCGCCGGTCGGCGACGCCGCGAGGGACCTCGTAGAGGTCGGCGAAAAACCGCAGATACGACCGCGGGGTCATCTCCTCGTACAGCGGCGACTCCTCGGGGAGAAATCCCAGCCGTTCGGCCATTGCCGTCTCGCCGGCGTCGTAGCCGGCGACGGTGGCGCTCCCGCTGGTCGGTTCGAGCAACCCCGCGAGCATCTTCAGGGTCGTCGTCTTTCCCGCCCCGTTGGGACCGATGATCCCGAACACCTCCCCGGAATCGACGGTGAACGTACTGCCCTGGACGGCGGTGAAATCGCCGTACTCCTTGCGAAGGTCCCGGGCGTCTATCATTCGTCGGAACCTTGCGAGTCCACCGACGTATAGTTTGGCTCCGTGCAGCGGCGGATTTCGCTTCACCGACGGACTGCGGCAGCCGTCC
The DNA here is from genome assembly GCA_042217765.1 of Haloarculaceae archaeon. Taxonomy (GTDB): domain Archaea; phylum Halobacteriota; class Halobacteria; order Halobacteriales; family Haloarculaceae; genus JARUKX01. Next base: position 9,128 of record JBDGSB010000134.1, read on the forward strand.
GAACCACTGGACGGTGCCGAAAATGAAGTTCGGATTCGGTGTCGATCGGAGAGTAGCCGTCCGTTACCCGTCTCGCGTCACGGTGTCTCCGGTCGTACTTCCGCTACCTTTCGGATGTCGTCGCCGATGCCGCTGCCCTCGCAGTCCTCGGTGGGGCATCGATAGTGCCAGCCGTCCTCCGTCGCCGTGCGCTCGGCGAACCGTTCGCCACAGCGGTCACAGAACAGTTGCCCCGCAGAGCAGGTGTCCTTGTGGAGTTCGAGTTCGAGTTCCGTGGCGAACGTCCGCTTGCAGTCCCGGCAGATGTGTGGCATACTAGAACTTTTTTCACCATCCTATATTATCTCACCGGAACGTTCACGTAACGGGGTTTCACTCGGTAAGCTCCTGCTTCCCCCGACGATATTTGTTACCAAGTGCCAAGGAAAACGGTCGTTCGATCGACGCGCCGAGAGCGTTTCGACCGGGACGCCGAGAGGGCGGTCACGGAGCGACGGTGGTCGACCGCGTTACAGGACGTCTTCGACGTGGTCGGCGACTTCCTCGGGCGTGTCGCCGACCGGGACGCCGGCGTTTTCGAGCGCGGTGATCTTACTCTGTGCGGTGCCGGTGCCGGACCCGGAGACGATCGCGCCAGCGTGGCCCATCCGTTTGCCCGGCGGGGCGGTCCGCCCGGCGATGAAGCCGGCGACCGGCGTGTCCATGTACTCGGCGATGTAGCGGGCGGCCTGCTCTTCGTCCTCGCCGCCGATCTCGCCGCACATGACGACCGCGTGGGTGTCGGGGTCGGCCTCGAACAGTTCGAGGGCGTCGACGAAACTCGTGCCGATGATCGGGTCGCCGCCGATACCGACGGCGGTCGACTGGCCGAGCCCGCGGTTCGTGAGGTTGTCGACGATCTGGTAGGTGAGGGTGCCCGAACGCGAGATCAGCCCGACGGACCCCGCGTCGAAGATGTCGCCGGGGAGGATGCCGAGTTTCGCCTCGCCGGGGGTGATGACGCCGGGCGAGTTCGGCCCCACGAGGTGGGTGTCCGTCTCCGCCTGCCGTCGATGGACCTCGCTCATGTCCTGGGTCGGGATGCCCTCGGTGATGGCGACCACCAGATCCAGTGGCGCGTCCAGGGCCTCGAACAGCGCGTCCGCCGCGAACGCCGGGGGGACGAACACCACCGACGCGTCGGCGTGTTCCTCGCTGACGGCCCGTTCGACGGTGTCGTAGACCGGCACGTCCGCGACCTCCTGGCCGCCCTTGCCCGGGACCGCGCCGGCGACCACGTTCGTGCCGTACTCGATCATCCGCTCGGTGTGGAACTTCCCCTCGCCGCCGGTGATGCCCTGCACGACGACGCGGGTGTCCTCGTCGACGAGCACGCTCATTCTTCGTCCACCTCCTCGGCGAACGCAACCGCCCGCTGGACGGCGTCTTCGAGCGTCTGTTCGACGGTCACGAGGTCGGTGTTCAGAATCTCCATGCCTTCCTCGGCGTTGGTGCCCGCCAGCCTGACGACGACGGGTTTCGGGATGTCATCGAACTGTCCCAGCGCTTCGTTGATGCCGCGTGCCACCTCGTCGCCGCGCGTGATGCCGCCGAAGATGTTGAACACGACGGCGTCGACGTTCTCGTCGGCAAAGACCATATCGAGCGCGTTGGCGATGCGCTCGGCCTTCGCGCCCCCGCCGACGTCGAGGAAGTTCGCGGGCGTGCCGCCGTAGTGGTCGACCAGGTCGAGCGTCGTCATCACTAACCCGGCGCCGTTGCCGATGATGCCGACGTTGCCCGACAGGCGCACGTAGTCGAAGTCGTACTCGTCGGCCTTGCGTTCGAGTTCGTCGCCGCCGAACTCGCCCTGTTGTTCGTATTTGGCCATCTCGGGCTGGCGAAACAGCGCGTCCGAATCGACGTTCAACACCGCGTCGGCGGCGATCACGTCGTCGTCGGCCGTCACCATCAGGGGGTTGATCTCCGCGTCGCTGCCGTCGCGGTCGTCCCAGACCGTATACAGCGTCTGGAGCACCTTCGCGACGGGGCCGGCGACCGCGCGGTCGACGCCCGCCTCGTAGACCGCGCGGCGGGCCTGGAAGCCGTGGAGGCCGTAGGCTGGGTCGACCTCCTCGCGCGCGATGGCGTCGGGGTCCTCTTCGGCCACCTCCTCGATGTTCACCCCGCCGCGGGTCGAGACCATGGCGACCGGCCGTCCGGCCCCGCGGTCCATCGTCACGCCGACGTAGAGTTCGTCGGTGAAGTCGACGGCCTGCTCGATCAGGACGCGCTCGACCGCGTAGCCTTTGAGGTCCATCCCGAGGATCGCGTCGGCGGCCTCGCGAAGTTCGGCCTCGTCGGCGGCGATTTCGATGCCGCCGGCCTTGCCACGCCCGCCGACGTGTACCTGCGCTTTCACCGCGACGGGATAGCCGATCTCTGCGCCCGCGTCGACGGCCTCCTCGACGCTGGCGGCAAGTCCGCGTGCCGGCGTCGGGATGCCCGCCTCCGCGAACACCTCCTTGGCCTGATACTCGTGGAGTCGCATGTGCTCTCAACCCCGTGCGGTATCCGCTTAAATCCACGGCACCGTCGCCGTCGAGTGGTGTGTCCACGAGACGGGACGAATACTGCTGTAACCGATTGTCGTTACCATCCTCGAACTATCAGGGTTTTTATAACCACAAAGAGTTATAATCGCGGCGTGGTCACCATCGGTCAATGCCCGACTACTACTCCGGAAACGTGGTCGACAATCATCGCGATGCGATAGCACGAGCGAACGAGTACGCCGAGACGGACCTGTTCGTCGGCGGCGAGTTTCGAGCACCCGACGACGGCGAGTACTTCGAGACGGTCGATCCGGCGGTCAAAGAGCCGATAGCCGACGTCGCGCGCGGACGGGAGGCCGACGTCGACGCCGCCGCGACGGCCGCCGCGGAGGCCGCCGACGAGTGGGGCGACACCGTCCCACCCGAGCGCCAGGACGTCCTCCGGGACCTCGCGGATCGCGTCCGTGACAACGTCGAGGAGTTCACGCTGCTAGAGAGTCTCGACTCCGGAAAACCGCTCGACGTGGCGCGGGGCGAGGTCGAACGCGCTATCGAATACCTGGACTACTACGCCGGGGCCTGTCGGTCGATCGAGGGCAAACAGTTCCCCTACGACTCCGACGCCCTCATCTATACGCGCCGGGAGCCCTACGGCGTCGTCGGAGCCATCATCCCCTGGAACTTCCCGCTAGTGATGGTAGCGTACAAACTCGGGCCGGCGCTGGCGACGGGCAACACGATCGTGTTGAAACCGGCCGAGCAGACGCCGCTGACCGCGCTCAGACTCGCTCGCGAAGCGCGGGACGTCGTTCCCGACGGCGTGGTCAACGTCGTTACCGGCTTCGGTGCCGAGGCCGGCGAACCCCTGACGACACATCCCGAGGTCCGGAAACTCGCGTTCACCGGCGAGACGACGACGGGCCACGCCATCATGAAAAACGCCGCCGAACGCGCCGTCCCCGTGACCCTCGAACTGGGCGGCAAGTCGCCCTTTATCGTCTTTCCCGACGGCGACCTCGACGTGGCCGTCGAGTCCGTCGCGGGCGTGATGTACTACAACACCGGCCAGTCCTGTGACGCGCCGTCGCGCGTGTTCGTCCACGACGACGTCCGCGAGGAGTTCCTCGAGAAGTTCCGCGAACGGACCCACGAGGAGGTCGTCGGCGATCCGCTCCGCGAGGGGACCACGATGGGGCCGCTCGCCTCGCAAGCCCAGTACGAGAAGGTTACCAGCTACCTCGACGTCGGCCGCGAGGAGGGCGCGACCCTCGCCACCGGCGGCGGCGTCCCCGACGGCGAGGACTGCGAGCACGGCTGGTTCGTCGAGCCGACCGTCTTCACCGAGGCCGAAAACGACTACCGCATCGCACAGGAGGAGATATTCGGCCCGGTCGAGACGGTCATCTCCTGGTCGGACTACGACGAGATGATCCGCCAGGCCAACGACACCGACTACGGACTCGCTGCGGGCATGGCCACCGACGACGTCAGCCTCGCCAACGAGACCGCCGCGAAACTCGAAGCCGGCAACGTCTGGGTCAACAAGTACGCCACGCTCCCGCCGGGCGTCCCCTTCGGCGGCTACAAACAGAGCGGCATCGGTCGGGAACACACCCGCGAGACGCTGCTCGCGTACACCCGCTGCAAGACCGTCGACATCGCGACGGACCGCTCGCCGATGTGACGTCGGTGGCGGTCGTTCCCCACCTCTCGTTCCGCTGACTGCGTCCTCCCGAACCACAGTCGCTGTCCTGTTGCCCTCCCGAACCACAGTCGCT
>JBDGSB010000134.1:13539-25014 GCA_042217765.1 Haloarculaceae archaeon
CCTCCCGAACCACAGTCGCTGTCCTGTTGCCCTCCCGAACCACAGTCGCTTTACTCCTGCCCTCCGGACACTCGGCCAATGAGTACCGCGGAGGTCTCGAAGACGAGAGCCTGGCTGATGGCCGCCCGGCCACAGACGCTCCCGGCGGGGGCCTCGCCCGTGATTGTCGGGACCGGGCTGGCCGTCCACGAGGGCGTGTTCGCGCCGCTGGCGGCGCTGGCGGCGCTGGTGGGCGCGCTGCTCATCCAGGTCGGGACGAACTTCGCCAACGACTACTACGACGCGATGAAGGGCGCGGACACCGACGACCGCGAGGGGTTCACCCGGGTCACGCAGTCCGGACTCATCGCCCCGTCGCAGGTCAAGCGCGCGATGTGGGCGACCTACGGGCTGGCGGTCGTCGTCGGCCTGTATCTGGTCGCGGTCGGCGGCGTCCCCATCCTCGTGGTCGGCCTGTCGTCCATCGCCGCGGGCATCGCCTACACCGGCGGTCCGTGGCCGTACGGCTACCGCGGTCTGGGTGACCTGTTCGTGTTCGTCTACTTCGGGGTCGTCGCCGTCACCGGGACCTACTACGTGCAGGCGGTGACGGCCGTTCCGGGAGCGTTCCCCGTCGGCGTCCCGGCGGGGACCGTCCCGCCCGCGGCCGTCGTCGCCAGTCTCGCCGCGGCGGGCATGTCGACGTGCATCCTGATCGTCAACAACGTCCGCGACCGCGAGACCGACGCCGCGGCGGGCAAACGGACGCTCGCGGTCGTCCTGGGCTACCGCTGGAGCCGGGTCGAGTACCTGGCAATGCTGGCGTTGGGCTATCTCGTCCCGGTCGCGCTGTGGGTCGGCTTCGGCTTCGAGGCGTGGGTGCTGGCTCCGCTGGCGTCGCTCCCGCTGGCGGTGTCGGTCGCACGCACCGTGTTGACCCGGACCGACGGGGAGGCGCTCAACCCCGCCCTCGAACGGACCGGACAGGTGCTGGCGTTGCACTCGCTGCTGTTCGCGGCCGGCATGGCCGTCCCCGCGGTGGTCTGAATGGAGGTCGACCCGTTCGCCGTGGCGCTGTCGACGCCGCTGTCGACGGCCGGCGGCGGCATCGAGCGCCGCGAGGGGTTCGTCGTCCGGACGACCGACCCGCCCGGCGTCGGCGAGGCGACGCCGCTCCCCGGCTGGACCGAGTCCCGAGACACGTGTGCAGCGGCGCTCGAACGCGGCGTCGACGCCGCCGCGCGCGGAGACGACCCGCTGGACGCCGTCGGCGACGTGCCCGCCGCCCACCACGGCGTCGAACTGGCGCGTCTCGACGGCCGGGCCCGACGGGACGGCCGCCCCCTGTATCGCGCGCTCGGCGGCGAGCGCCCGGTCGAGGACGTTCCGGTCAACGCCACCGTCGGCGACGCCGACGTCGACGCGACCGTGGCCGCTGCGACCGACGCCGTCGACCGCGGATTCGACTGCCTGAAGGTGAAAGTCGGCGCGCGCGCGGTCGAGACCGACGCCGAGCGACTCGCTGCGGTCCGCGAGGCGGTCGGCCCCGACGTCGAACTCCGGGCCGACGCCAACGAGGCGTGGTCCCGCGACGACGCCGCGGCGGCCCTGTCGTCGTTCGCCGACGCCGACGTCCGGTTCGTCGAACAGCCGGTCGCGCGCGGCGACCTCGACGGACTGGCCTCGCTGACCGGCGGCGCGGTCGGCGTCGCCGCGGACGAGGCGCTGACAGCGCACTCCGTCGCGGCCGTCCTCGACGCGGGCGTCGAGGCCGTCGTCTGCAAGCCGATGGTCCTCGGCGGCCCCCGACGCGCGCGCGACGTCACGGCGACCGCCCGCGACGCGGGCGCGGTGCCCGTCGTAACGACCACTATCGACGCCGTCGTCGCCCGGACCGCCGCGGTCCACGTGGCGGCGAGCCTGCCCGACCCGCCGGCCTGCGGGCTGGCGACCGGGGACCTGCTCGCCGAGGACCTGGCACCCGACCCCGCGCCGGTCGCCGACGGCGTCGTCCGGGTCCCGTCGACGCCCGGCGTCGGAATCGATCCAAGGGAGGTGCGACCGTGAGCGTGACCGGCCTTCGGCCGTCGGAGGTGGCCGCGTGACCCTCCCCGATCCCGAGGCGTGGCCGCTCGCGGACCCGAGAGCGTGGCCCGCCCGTGACCTGCTCGCGGAACGCGCCGCGACGTCGCCGGACCGGACGGCGTTGCTCGACGCCGACGCGGACGAGCGGTGGACCTACGCCGCCTACGACCGGCGCGTCGGCCGTCTGGCCGAACGACTGGCCGCCGTCCTCGGGGACGACGGGGGTCGCGTCGGCCTCCTGCTCGGCACTCGTCCGGCGTTCGCCGCGACGCTGTTCGCGACGGCGCGGCTCGGTCGGTCGCTCGCGCCGCTGAACGTGGAACTGTCGGCGTCCGTGCTGGCCGACCAGACCCGTCGCGCCGACCTCGCGGCGGTCGTCTGCGGTCGCGAGACGGCGGACCTGGCCCGGACGGTCGCGCCGTCCGGCGTCCCCGTCGCGTCGGTGGACGAGGTGCGTGACGACGACGTAGCGGCGCTGAAATTCGGCGAGACGGACCGCGAGACGGGGGCCAGCGACGAGCGCCGATCCGTCGATCCGGCCACACAGAATCGCGACGCAGAACGCCTCGTGCTGTTCACCTCCGGGACGACGGGCGAGCCGAAGGGCGTGCGCCTGACCGCGGGCAACCTCGTCGCCAGCGCCGTCGGGTCGGCGTTCAGACTTGGCGTCCGGCCCGGCGACCGCTGGCTCGTTACCCTGCCAGCCTACCACATGGGCGGACTCGCGCCGTTCGTCCGCGCGACGCTGTACGGCACGACGGCGGTCGTCCGGCGGTCGTTCGACGCCGCCGAAACCGCCGCCGCGATGGCCGACGACAGCGTCACCGGCGTCTCGCTGGTGCCGACCATGCTGGCCCGCCTGCTCGACGCGGGGTGGACGCCGCCGCCGTCGCTGCGGTTCGTCCTGCTCGGCGGCGCGCCGGCCACGGATGACCTGCTCCGTCGGTGCGAGCGCCACGACGTGCCGGTGTATCCGACCTACGGCACGACCGAGACGGCCTCCCAGATCGCGACCGCGACGCCGACCGAGGCGTTCGCGAATCCCGGGACGGTCGGTCGGCCGCTCGACGGAACCACGGTCGCGGTGCGGGACGGCGACGACCCGTGTCCGCCCGGTGAGCCGGGCGAACTCGTCGTCTCCGGGCCGACGGTATCGCCGGGCTACCTCGACGACGACCACACCGCGGCCGCCTTCGACGGCGACGCGTTTCACACCGGCGACATCGGCTACCGCGACGAAGACGGCCTGCTGTGGGTCGTCGGCCGCGTCGACGACCGCATCGTCACCGGCGGCGAGAACGTCCAGCCCACCGACGTTGCCGACGCCATCCGGTCACATCCCGCAATCGAGGACGCGGCCGTCGTCGGACTGGACGACCCCGAGTGGGGCCAGCGCGTCGCGGCGCTGGTCGTCGCCGACGGACTCGACGCCGCCGCCGTACGCGAGCACTGCCGCGAGCGCCTGGCGGGCTTCAAGCGCCCGAAAACGATCGACTTCGCCGACGCCCTCCCTCGAACCGCGTCGGGAACGATCGACCGCGGGGCAGTGCGCGAACGGCTGCGGGCGGACGCCGACGACGGATAGCGGAGTCCACGACGACCGTCGAGAGCCACGTTCGCGACGACCGGCGCACGATTTAACCTCGCTTCGCGCGTACCACCGCCCGTGTGTACTCTCACCATCGCGTGGCAGGTCTTCGCGGACACGCCAGTCGCCGTCGCGGCCAACCGTGACGAGGCGTTCGACCGCCCGTCTCGCCCGCCGTCGGTCGTCGAAACGGACCCGCGCGTCGTCGCGCCGCGGGACGAGGAGGCCGGCGGGACCTGGCTCGGCTACAACGAACACGGCGTCCTGGTCGGCATCACCAACCGCTGGGTCGACGGCGACATCGTCGGCGAGCGCTCGCGTGGCCTGCTCGTCCGGGACGCCCTCCGCTATCCGACCGCTGAGGACGCCACCCGGTACGTCGAGCGCGAACTCGACGAGCAGACCTACGAGGGATTCAATCTCGTGCTCGCGGACGCCAACGCCGCGCTCTACATGGAGTGGGACGGCCGCGTCGACGTCTTCAACCTTGACCCCGGCGTCCACGTCGTCGTCAACGTCGGCCTCGACGGCGCGTTCTACGAACCGTCGTTCGCGCCCGACCTCGGCGAGCGCCAGGCCGAGAACGCCCGCGCCGTCCGCGAGGCGCTCCAGCCCGAACCCGGCGAGACCGCGACCGCGTGGCTCGACCGCGCGGCCGCCGTCGTTTCCGACCACGACTACGGCGTCTGCGTCCACGACGACGACTACGGCACCCGCTCGTCGTCGCTGATCGCAATCGGCCAGACGGGAGCGACTTACCGCTTCGCCGCCGGTCCGCCCTGTGAGACGCCGTTCGAGACCGTCGAAGGCCAACTTTAAGCGGACGAGTCACGGTAAGTAGGACATGAGCATGGCAGCCTCGGAGGACGACCTGAGCGACGCCGAGCGCGCGGGACTGCAACTCGTCCGCGAATCCGGCGGCATCCACCAGAGCGACTTCTGGAAGGAACTCGACGTCTCCTCGCGCAAGGGCAGTCGCATCGTCGACGCCCTGGCCGAGAAGGACCTCATCCAGCGCGAGGAAACCGTCTACGAGGGCCACAACACCTACTACCTCACGCCCGCCGCGAAGGATCTGGATTTCTCGCTTTTGATGGCCGGCGACATGCTCTCGCCGTTCATCGGCGACGAGGAGGTAAACCCCCACAGCGACGCGTTCTCGCAGTGGGTGATGAACCTCGCCTACGAGGAGTGATCGCCGGGCGAGCGTCGGGGGTGTTGCGCTCCCGGCCCGGTCGCTACCGGTCCCGGGAGACGACGAACTCCGCGAGGTCTTCGAGGTACTCGAGCGCTTGCGACCGCGGCGCGTCGACGCGGTCGAGGGCGTCCAGCGCGGCGTCGGACGTCTCGCGAGCCCGCTGGTTGGCCTCCGCCGGCGAGAGATCGGTCACTTGCACCAGCGATGGCCGCTCCATCTCCGCGTCGGTGCCGGCGGGCTTGCCGAGGCGCTCGGCGTCGGCGGTCGCGTCGAGCACGTCGTCACGCATCTGGAAGGCGACGCCGACCCGCTCGGCGTACTTGCCGAAGGCCTCGACGGTGTAGGCGTCGGTGTCGGCGGCGATGGCTCCGAGTTCCGCGGCCGCCCGGAACAGCGCGCCGGTCTTGCGGCAGGCGAGTTCGACGTACTCCGCCTCGGTCGTCGGCTGGCAGACCAGTTCCGTCGCTTCGCCCTCGCCGAGTTCGACCATCGCCTCGGAAACGGCCTGCATCGCACGCTCGTCGGCCGAGAAGAGAGCGAACGCCTCTCCCAGCAGTCCGTCGCTGGTGACGATGGCTGGCCCGTGGCCGTACGCCGCCCAGGCGCTGGCCTCGCCGCGCCGGATCTCCGAGCGGTCGATGATGTCGTCGATGACCAGCGAGGCGCTGTGGACGATCTCGATCCCAACCGCGAAGTCGACGGCCTGCTCGACGTCGCCGTCCATCGCCTCACAGACGAGCACCGTGACCGTCGGCCGGACGCGCTTGCCGCCCGACAGGACGACGTGTTTCACTCGCTCCGACAGCGCGGTCGGCTCGACGGCTTCGAGCACGCCAGTGAGCCGGTCTTCGACGCGTTCTCGCCGGCTCTCGAGGTAGTCCATCGGCGGCAACTCGGGATTCGGGAGGCAAGTAGGTGACGATCCACCACCTCATCGCAAAACGGTGGCCAACGTTCCCGGGGACGACCGTCACCCGCTGACGCGGTCTTCGATGTGGTCGTACAACTCGCGCGCGTTCGGAACGTGTGCGATTTGCAGCTCCATGTCGTCTCCACCGGACGTGTTCAGCACGACGGAACCGCCCATTCCGACGAAGATACCGAACCAGACGCCAAAAAATCCTCCGAGAAATAGCGACCCGGGCAATCCGGCCAGCACGTTCGGCTTCAGCGTTTCGTTGCCGCTGCCGGCGTATCTTTCGTCCTGAATCATAAATTCAGTAACTTGATTGAAATATTTAAAACCGTCGGAGGATCTCGATTGGTCACCACGGCTCGTCTTCGAAATCGATCACCACGGCTCGTCTTTGAATCCGAACGCGTACGCGAGCGCGTTGGTCCCGACGTGTAGCGCCGGCGTCACGACCAGCACCACCGCGAGGACGGCCGGCGTGACGGTGGCGGCGAACCAGCCGGGTGCGACCAGTCCAGTCAGGACGAGTGCGCCGACGACGAAGTCTAGTTGATCCACGCCGGGGAAGGATGCGCCGCGCTCGCGGCCGGTTCGGCGCTTGAGGAAGGAGGCGGTGACGTCGCCTATCATCGCGCCCAGCGCCAGCGCGAGGGCGACGGCCAGCGGGAACGCCGGAAGGGAGACGCCGAGTGCCGCGCCGACGGATCCCCGGACGGCGTTCAGGACGAGAGCCAGGGCGGTGCCGGCGGCGGTGCCGGCGGCGGTTCCCCGCCAGGTCTTGCCGTCGCCGAGCAGTCGGCGGCCGCCGAGCGTCCGGCCGCCGTCTATCGGGCGGCCGCCGCCCGCGAGGACGGCGGCGTTGTTGGGAACGTACGCCGGCAGCATCGCCCACAGCGCCGTCACGACCGTCGCGAGCAACTCCATGGGCCAACGACACGAGCGCGTGGCTTAACCGTCGGGGATTCGCGGCGGTATCTCTATGATCTGTCAGTCCCAAGGCCGAACGATGATACCGCCGATAGCCAGCCGGTTCGTCGCCGGCGAGACGGACGCGGCAGTGCTGGATCACGCCCGCCGGCTGAACGACCGGGACGTCGGGGCTATCTGCAACAAACTCGGCGAACACTACCACGAGCAGCCGCCGGCCGACGAGGACACCGAAACGTACCTCGACCTGGTGGCCGACATCGGCGACAGCGACCTCGACGCCTGCGTCTCGGTCAAGCCGACCCAGATCGGACTCGGCGTGAGCGAGGACGTCTTCCGGGAGAACCTCGCTCGCGTGGTCGAGGCGGCGAACGAACGGGACGTCTTCGTGTGGATCGACATGGAGGACCACACGACGACCGACGCGACGCTGGACGCGTACGAACACCACGCCCGCGAACACGGTGACGTCGGCGTCTGCGTGCAGTCGAACCTCAGGCGCACCCACGAAGATTTACAGCGATTGGCGGACCTGCCGGGAAAGGTCCGGCTAGTGAAAGGTGCCTACGATCCGCCGAAGGACATCGCCTACAAGAGTAGCCAGCGCGTCAACGAGGCCTACCGCGAGGACCTGCGCTACATGTTCGAGCACTTCGAGGACGGCATCGCGGTCGGCAGCCACGACCCGGAGATGCTGACGCTCGCGGAGGACCTCCACGAGGAGTACGGCACGCCCTTCGAGATACAGATGCTGATGGGCGTTCGCGAGGACGCGCTGTTCGAGTACGCGGCCGACCGCGAGGTCTACCAGTACCTCCCCTACGGCGACAAGTGGCTGTCGTACTTCTACCGGCGGATCATGGAGCGCAAGGAGAACGCGCTGTTTGCCCTCCGGGCGGTCCTGACCGGCTAGCAGCGACAGGCGAGGACACCTACCGACGACCGCGGCGACTGGTCGTCTCACCCTCGCAACGCGGCGACTGGTCGCCTCGCCCTCGCAACGCGGCGACCGCGGCCGGGACGTTTGGGAACACTGATACGCACGGAGCGTCGGAGCACAGACATGGCCACCGCCACCTGGAAACGCGACCTCGCGAGCGGACTCATCGTGCTCGCGCCGGTGCTGGTGACGGCCATCCTCATCCTCTGGCTCTACCGGCAACTGGCGAAGGTCCCCCTGCCGGTGAAAAACGACCTCGTGCGGGCGACGCTGGCGCTGCTCGTGTTCGTGCTGATGGTCTTCTCGATGGGCTATCTGATGCGGACGGCCTTCGGCCACGTCATCGAGGACGCCATCGACAACGTGATGAACCGCCTGCCGGGGCTGCGCGTCGTCTACAACGCCTCGAAGATGGCCGTCGAGACGGCCGTCTCGGGCACCGAAGACCTCCAAAAACCGGTGAAAGTCGAGACCTGGAACGGGATGCGGATGACGGCGTTCAAGACCGGCAAGACGACTTCGGACGGCCGGGAGGTGCTGTTCCTGCCGACCGCCCCCAACATCACCACCGGGTTCGTCGTCGAGGTCGACCCCGAGGACATCGAACCGACCGGCGAGCGCGTCGAGGACGCACTCACGCGCATCCTGTCGGCCGGATTTGGCGACGCCAACGATTCGCCGATGCCGATCGGCGTCGACGACGAGGGCTCCGAAGACTGATCCGGAGTAGCGTCACTCGTTCCCAGTGGGTCGCCGAAACGGGGGGCGGACCGCGGCATCGAACGACGAACGATCCTCTCGCAGGGACCCCGTCCCGTTGCACACGTTCGGCCTGCAGCGGGCGTCGAGAGGCCGGTGGTCCGGCGGCCGCGAGACGGCGTGGCGTGGTTCGACGGACTTTTGAACGGGAGGAGATTGCACACAGCTATGGCAGACTTCACCGTCGCGCTTTCCGACCCCGAAAGCGGAACGACCTACCAGCTCGACGTCGACGGACAGGACGCGAACCGGTTCGTCGGCAAGGAAATCGGCGAGACCGTCGACGGCGGGGCCGTCGACCTGCCGGGCTACACCGTCGAGGTGACCGGCGGCTCCGACGACGCCGGCCGACCGATGCGCGGGGACGTCAACGGCAGCGACCTCAAGGAGATCCTGCTCGACGGCGGCACCGGCTACAACCCCACCCGCGACGGCGAGCGCAAGCGCGTCACCGTCCGCGGCAAGGAAATCGGCGAGACGACCCGTCAGATCAACGCCCGGATCGTCGATCGCGGCGACGAACCGGTCGCGGACCTCCTCGGCGACGACGAGTGAGCGACCGGATCGCCAGCGACAACGACGCCGTCGTGAGCCACCGTCAGTCCGTCGAGCGAATCGGCCGAACGGAGCGGCCACAGGTCGTCCTGCCGGAGACGGCCGCGGTCGCCGAGGGCGACGTGATCCGGCTGTCGCTGTCGGGCACCGAGTACCACGCCCGCGTTGAGACCGACCTGCACGGACGGTCGGTCGTCCGACGCGCCGCGGCCAACGCTCGCCTCGCTCGGGAACGAGAGGGAACCGATCACCTGCAATCGTGGGTCGAGGCGGCCGACGTCACGCTCGGCGGGTCCGTGCTGGTCGACGTCGTCACCGATGGCTACAAGTACGGCGTCCGTCGACCGGGCGAACGCGTCGTCTACGATGCGACCGATCCACCGGACGACTCGCTGGCGTCGCTGGCCGAGGATCTGGCTGAGGAGTGATAGTCGCGCGAAACGCTCAATATCGGTGGGACACAACGCCCTCTCAAGCGACGCATGTCGGAATCCGTCATCGCCGACTTCGTGGGCAAGTTCAACTCCGACACGATGAGCCAGCCCGAACCGGTGAAAGGGCGGGTGCTCCTGTCACAAAAGCGGCTCGTGTTGGCCGCAAACGCCCACGACGACAAGTTGACGGTGCCGCTATCGCAGATTTTCGACGTCGCCGTCGGGCACATTCCCGAGAATCTGGGTGACTTCTTCAGTTCGACGGTGACGGTCGCGTTCCGGCGCAACGGCCGCCGGTTTACCGCGGCCATCGAGGCCGACGACGAGAAAATCGGGAAGTTCTCGACGGTCCTGTTCAAAGCGCTGCTCAACGGGACGCAACTGACCGTCAAACATCCCGCTCGCGTCGGCGGGCGCGTGACCGACCGGGAGTTCAGGGGCGCGAACCTGTTTCTGAAACCGCGGGGCATCCAGTTCAAGAGCGCCGACGAGACCGTCACGATACGGCTGGCGAACGTGATCGGCTTCGAACGGCTCGAACGCGAGATTTCCGGGTCCGAACGGCCCGTCCTGTTGGTGCGCCACCAGGCCAACGGAAGGGCGTACACGACGTTGGCGGCGACGTCGTCCTCCCGGAAGATGCACCTCCTGAGTCGATACGTCCGGCTCGAGTACAGCGACCTCCAGGAGGACCTAGAGAGCGTCGACCTCACCGACGACAAGAAACGGATGCTCGTGGCCATCTACTCGACGAGCCAGGGAATGCCGCTGGCGGACATCCTCAACAAGGACGCCAGCGAGGTGACGATGCTGCTGAACGACCTCTCGGAGGACGACCTCATCGAGGACGCGCCCGACGGCCCGACGTTGACCCCGAAAGGCCGCGTCGTCGCCAGCAATCACCTCGAAGACGTCAACGCGTGACGGGCGTTTTCGCCCGGCATTCGCCTCGACTACCCGGTACGTTGCCCGCTGGGACACTGCCGGTCGGTCACAGACGACGGGCCACGGGCCACGGAAAGCGCTCGTGTCACTGCTCGGAGATGACCTCGCTGGCGATGTTTCGGCCGCGGGCCTTCAGCGCGACCTCACGGCGCGTGCGGACCTTCTCCAGGACGCCTTTCTCGACGAGTTGGTCGAAGACGTCCTCGACGGCCGAGACGTCCATCCCGACGAAGTCCGGAATCTGGAAGGGTGACACGCCGGAGTAAAGCGCCATCAACACTTGACTCTCCCGCTCGGTCAACTCGACGTCGACCTCGTTGCTGGCGGCCTGCTGGAGGTAGCCGGTCAACACGCCGACCCGACGCGGCGGACCGGAGACGTGCGTTTCGACGCTCGTTCCCTCGACGGTGTGTTCGACCTCGACGACCTTGCGCTGGTCGTCCATGACGGTGCGTTCGTCTTCCTCGACGGTCCCGACGTCGTCGAGTTCGATCTCGATGAACCGGCTGTCGGCGGTCGCCAGATTCACCTCGTCGTCGCCGAGTTTCAGACGGCTCTTCTGCCAGGACGCGTCCTGGACCACGCCGCCCTCGACGGCGGGGTGGTTCACCAGGACGACGGTCTGGTCTAGCAGTGCGCCGTAGAGTTTCTCCTCGAACCCCTCGGTATCCTTCGGCGACACGAGCATGACGTCGTTGCCGACCCGGATGGAGAGGTACCCCGAGACCTGCGCGAGCGCCTGGTTGTTCTGGCTTCCCTTGACCGTCCGAATCTTCGCCAGCGGGAGCGTCTTCTTTCCGTCCGTGCTCGCCAGCACGATTCGCTTGGTAGACAGCAGGATGCGGCCCGCTACCCACTCCAGGTCGGGAACTTTCCGGCCGTCCGCCACGACCTGCGCGAACTTGCCCGCCGTGTCGGCGAGTTTGGTTTCTCCGTCACTCATTTGTCTGGCCGGACCCGGTGTGGGGTATACGTCCGTGACGAGGTAAGCGGTTGGGGTCGGGGCAGCAGGGTGGGGTCCTGGTCCCGGACGAGTGCCGAACGAGGCGGCCATCGGGACGACGCACGACCCGACACGGCCGGCGAGATGGCGAACGACACGGCCGGCGAGATGGCGAACGACACGGCCGGCGAGATGGCGAACGACACGGC
>JBDGSB010000009.1:0-24923 GCA_042217765.1 Haloarculaceae archaeon
TATTCGACCGTCCAGCGCGTACTCCCGTTCGCGTAGACGGTCAGTTCGTAGGTCGTCGTCTCGAACGACTGCTGCGTCTCGACGTCCCACGCGGGCGTGGCTCCCGCGGCGGGTTGTGTACTCGCGCCGCCGAGGGTCGCGACGACGAGGAGGAAGCCGACCATACCGAGCGCCACCCGACGGTACATCAACACGTAGCAACACCGAGTCGGAATAAAAACGCTGTGCTCGATCCGGTTCGACAGGCGGGACGGATCGGGTGCCCTCGGGCCCGATTCCGCGGCCGTTCACTCGGACGCCTTCGGACCGCGTTCCTCGACGATGCGGTCGACGATTCGGCCGGTCGACAGCAGTTCGCCCTCGTAGGTGCGCTCTCTGGCCGAGGCGCGACGGACCACACAGTCGATGCCGCGCTCGGCCAGCGCGTCCGCGATGGCGGCCTCGTCGTGGTGCTGGTCGTGGCCGAGGACGATGACGGCCGGGTCTATCTCCTCGATG
The DNA here is from genome assembly GCA_042217765.1 of Haloarculaceae archaeon. Taxonomy (GTDB): domain Archaea; phylum Halobacteriota; class Halobacteria; order Halobacteriales; family Haloarculaceae; genus JARUKX01. The sequence goes on from JBDGSB010000009.1 coordinate 499, forward strand.
GGGACGAAGATGTCGTCGGGGTGGCCCAGGCGCGCTTCGTCGACGGGTTTCAGTCCGGCGACCATCTCGCGTCGCTGGCGGTCGGGGAGCACGGGCGGTCGTTTGTGCGTGACGTTCTCACGGCGCGCGATGATGACGTGGAGCCGGTCGCCCATCGATGCTGCCTCGCGGAGGTAGTGCAGGTGTCCGGGATGGAGGATGTCGAACGTCCCCTGTGCGACGACGTGTCTCATCGATTCAGTTCCTCGTCGATGTCTTCCTGGTCGAAGTCGAAAAACTCCTCGACTGCGTCCTCGGCCGCCACGTCGAGGACGGGCAACTCGCGGGGGCGTCCCTCCGAGTCGAACGCCTGCCAGTCCGTGCGTCCGTAGGGGGCTCCGAGGATGATGTGGACGTCCCCTTTGCTAAACGTTCCCAGATCGGTGTCGCTGGGCCGCAAGACGCCGCTGGGATGTGAGTGGACCGATCCCGCCGCGGTCGCGTCGTTCGGTATCATGTTGGTCTTCATGGAGGCGCTGACGGCGTTCGACTCGGTGCCGGGAATGACCAGAATCTCCGTCAGGACGCGACCCTCCCGGTCGAGTCCCAGTCGCGTCGCTTGCTCGGCACGGAGCAATCCCATGTACTCGCGTGGGTGCGTGTCGGCGGCCGCCTCGAGCACGAACTCCAGGGTATCTGCGGCGATGCCGATCACCTCGCCCGAGTCGAACAGCCCCATACTGGACACTGACGCGGGCCGCCTTCTAAGGGTTCCGGATGGACGATTCATCGTGACTGGTCGGCGGGTATCCAAAGGTTAAAACCCGGAGGGCGCAGAACGCAAGGCAAATGTCTCCATCGCAGGGTGTCGACGGCGACACCGAGGTTCCGGAAGACGGAACCGTCGTCTACGACCTCTCGTCGGACTGTACGTTCGAGGACGTCTCGGAGTCGGAACTTTATCTCGCGACCGTCAACGGCGTCGTCCCCTACGGCGTCTTCGTCGATCTGTCGGCCAACGTCTCGGGTCTCGTCCACACGTCGAACCTGCTGGGCGACTACGAGGTCGGTGACCAGTTCGTCGTGGAACTGTCGGAAGTCCGCGAGAGCGGCGACCTCGCGTTCGCCGAGATCGATCTCGGCGAGTACGTCATCGAAACCGTCGAACGCGACGACCTGGTCGCAGTCGAGAACCTCGACGTCGCGGTCGGTGACAGCGTGTCCGTCGAGGGCAACGTCGTCCAGATCAAACAGACCGGCGGCCCGACCATCTTCCAGGTCCGCGACGAGAGCGGCGTGGTTCCCTGCGCCGCCTTCGAACGAGCGGGCGTGCGCGCCTATCCCGAGGTCGCCCTCGACGACGTCGTCCGCGTCACCGGCACGGTCGAGCACAGAAACGACTCCCTCCAGGTCGAAGCCGACGCGGTAACGCGGCTGGCCGGCGACGAGGCGACCGCGATTCAACGGCGACTCGACGACGCGCTCGACTCGGCCGCCGAACCCCACGACGTCGACCCGCTAATCGAGTGGGACGCCTTCGAGGACGTCCGAACGGACCTGCAAGCCGTCGCTCGCCAGCTCAGGCGGACGGTCCTCGAAGGGCGACCGATCCGGATGCGCCACCACGCCGACGGCGACGGGCTGTGTGCCAGCGTTCCCCTCCAGTACGCGCTCCGGCGATTCATCGCCGACGTCTACGAGGACCCCGACGCTCCGCGACACATGCTCAAGCGCCTCCCGAGCAAGGCACCATTCTACGAGATGGAGGACGTCACGCGCGACCTCAACTTCGCGCTCGAGGACCGCGAGCGTCACGGCCAGAAACTCCCGCTGTTGCTGATGCTCGACAACGGATCGACGGCAGAGGACACGCCCGCCTACCGGAACCTCGCCCACTACGACATTCCCATCGTCGTGATCGACCACCACCACCCCGACCCCGGTGCCGTCGAGGGGCTCGTCGAGGACCACGTCAACCCCTACCTCCACGGCGAAGACTACCGCATCACGACCGGCATGATGTGCGTCGAACTCGCGCGGATGATCGACCCGGACGTGACCGAGGAGGTCCGTCACGTCCCGGCAGTCGCCGGCGTCTCCGACCGATCGGAAGCGGACGCGATGACCGACTACCTCGCCCTCGCCCGCGAGGAAGGGTACGACGAGACCGACATCCGTGACGTCGGTGAAGCGCTCGACTACGCCACCTTCTGGCTGAAGTACGACGACGGCCGGAGCTTCGTCAACGACGTCCTCGACGTCGACTGTGACGACCGCGACCGACACGAGGAACTGGTCGACTTCCTCGCCGCCCGCGCCGAACGCGACGTCGACCGCCAACTCGACGACGCCATGGCCCACGTCGGCCACGAACGACTCGACAACGGCGCGCACCTCTACCGCATCGACGTCGAGAACCACGCCCACCGATTCACCTATCCCGCGCCGGGCAAGACCACCGGCAAGATTCACGACCGCAAAGTCCAGGAGACGGGCGACCCGGTCATCACCATCGGCTACGGCCCGGACTTCGCCGTCCTCCGGTCCGACGGTGTCCGGCTCGACATTCCCGAGATGGTCGAACAACTCACCGAGGAGGTCGACGGCGGCGGCGTCAGCGGCGGCGGCCACCTCGTCGTCGGCTCCATCAAGTTCGTCCGCGGGATGCGCGAGCAGGTCATCGACGCGCTGGTCGAGAAGATGGCCGACGCCGAAATCGACGAGGACCTGTAGAGTTCGATGGTCTTCCCCGGCGACGGAGAGTAAGCGCGGGACGCGTCGCGGAGTCCGTTGCCGTCTCGAAGGTCCGTTGCCGTCTCGGCGACGACCGGCATCCACCGGCGGCCGCGTCGTCTCGTTCGACCGGCTCGAAGCCGACCGCGTCGTCTCGTTCGATCGCTAGTCACCGCTGAACTCGTATCGTCGACCGACCAGCACTGCGAGCACGAGACATCCGCCGGCGGCAGCCACCAAACCGACGGGAAGCGAGCGACCGGGGCGGCCGCCTCGCCAGTCGGCGTCGAAGACAGACCCGTAGTAGCCGGCCACCTGGTCACCGGACAGAACGACGACGACCTCGCGATTGTCCGTCATCGACTCACGGTTCCAGTTGAGACTTCCCAGGACGACGTGGCGGTTGTCCACGACGACGCCTTTGGCGTGAATCTTCTCGTAGCGGCCGCCAGGATCGGCGAGTTTCGCTTCGAGCGGGAGGTCCTCGGCGTCGGCCCGTTCGTTCAGCCACTCGACGAGCCGTCCGTTCTCCTCGCGGGCGAACCACGCACTCGACAGGAGGATACGAACGTGAACGCCGCGACGCGCCGCCCGGAGCGTCGCCTGGAGCAACGGGTCGTCCCGTTCGTCGATGGACATCTGAATCACTCGAATCGACTCCTCGGCGTGGTCGAGGAGGTCGACGAGACGCGGTCGGGCGTTGTCGGGCGTGACCAGTAGTTCGACGCGGGACGCGTGGATGGTTCGCGAGTCGTACCGCGAGGGATAGCGTCCGGTGGCGCTCCCGGCGTCGGTGAACGTTCGACCGCGCCGGGCGACGTGCCACGGCCTGGCGGCCGCCCAGCCCGCGTCGGCCCGATAGGTCGCGGCGAGACCCGCGACGACGCGTCGCTGGTCGACGACCGCACCCCACCCGCGGCTGGACCGGCCCCCGGTCCCGGCGGGCTTGAAGTTCTCGGTGAGCACCAGCGCCCGGTCGTCGACCACGGCGTATTTGGCGTGGTGGTAGGCGTATCGGGTCCGTGGCCCGGAGAGGAGACGCACGTCGACGCCCGCCGCCGCGAGTTCGTCGAGCAGTCGTGCCTCCCGCCGGGCGATGCCGCCGACCGGACCGCCTTCGAGCAGGACGCGTACGTCGACGCCGCGACGGTGTGCGGCCACGAGCGCGTCGACGACGCGCCGGGAGGTGAGCGTGTAGCCCGCGAGCCACACTCGCCGGTCGGCCGACCGAAGCACGCGCGGAACGACGCCGTCGGCGTCCGGGAGTGCGAACGCCGTCACCGTCGCGTTCCGACCTCGAACGACGGGCCTGTCGGTCGCCCCCAGCGGTCGCCAGCGCAGGCCGAGCGCGTCCTCGCGCCAGAGAGCGAGTTTCCCCTCGGGAGCGTCGCGATAGCGGACCGTCGAGACGGCCGTCCCGTTCCGCTGGAGCGTGATGGTCTCACCGCCGTTGGCCAGCGACAGCGACCGGTTCACGCCGACGACCCTGTAGCGCGTGAGGTTGCCGACCAGCCGCGGCATCGTCGTGAGAGCGAACGGGTCGTCGCCGGTCACCGACGGTACCGGAACGGTCCGTTCGCCGTCGGTCAGCGTGTACTCGCCGTGCAGGCCGCCACCGGGCGGATCGACGACGACGAACTCGCTGGCCTCCCCGTCGACGACTGCGTTCGGATAGGCCGCGACGATGCGTGGCTGTGATCGGGCGGCCACGTCGGTGCCGTTTCCCTGCCGGGCCGTCGCGTCGGCGACGACGCCAGCGTGGACGCAGACGAATCCGACCAGCAGGACGAGTATCGCACGGTGACACCTGGACACGAGCCGAGGTGGTCACGGGATGGTAGATAAACGTGTGGGAGAATCAGCACACGGGGCCGACGAGTCGGGACGATGACGAAAACTCAGACCATCGACGCATCGGCGGCCTTCTCGGCTTCGGCCTCGACGAGGTACGCGCCGTCGTCGGTGTAGCCAGCGGCGACGTCGAGAGCGCGCTTCGTACCGATCTGGGAGAGCGCCCAGGCAGCGCTGGCGCGGACCTCGTCGGACTCGTCGTCTTCGAGGACGTCCGCGAGCGGGTCGATGGAGCGGGTGTCACCGAGCAGGCCGAGCGTCCGGGCGGCACTAGAGCGGACGCTCGAATCGTCGGCGACGAGCAGGTTGGCCACGGGCTGGACCGACTCCTCGCTTCCGATCTCGCCGATGGCGCGCAGGCTCACCTCGACCAGCGCCGTGTCGCCGCCGTCGATGAAGTCGTGGAGCGTGTCGAGGGCTCGCTCGTCACCAATCTTCCCCAGCACCTGGACCGGCAGGTGATTGCGGCGCTTCGCCAGGGCCTGGACCGGCTCGTAGGCCTCCTCGGGGCCCATCCGCTTCAGGGCGTTCAGCACGTACTCCTGCATGAAATCCGAGTCCGTGCGGTCGAGCGCCAGCAGCACCTGCTCGACGTTGCCCTCCCGCTCGTGGACCTTCAGGGCGCTCCACTCCGGCGGGAAGTCCCTTCGATTCTCGGCGGTCAAGACGTCGAAAAAGCCCTCGTGGTGTAGCTGCTCCCGAATCGAGAGGTCGTCCCACTCCTCGGCGGCGTCGAGGTCGTCGGTGAGCGTCTCGGCGGCCGACAACAGCGGCTCGATGACGTCGGCGTCCTCGTCGGGATCGAGGTCCACGTCGTCGAGATCCGTCGCGATCGCCTCCAGGCTGTCCGCCAGCGCGTCGGCGTCGTCCGACGTGACCTCGAAGGTCGTGATGAGGGCGTCGTCGGCCGTTGCCACGAACGTCTCGACGGCGTCGGCGACGTCGGCGCTGCCGTCGTCCGTCCAGCGCGTCTCCCGGACCGTCGACGCAGCATCGCGCACGACGTCGGCGACGTCGGACGCGTAGGGTCCGCGGGCCGCCTCGAGGTCCGTACGCAAATCCGCCAGTTGCGATTCGAGGTCCTCGCGCGGGTCTTCGGCCTCCGACTCCTCGTCCTCGTCTTCGCTTTCCGACGCCTCGTCTTCGCCCTCCTCGGTCGGTTCGGGAAGGTCGGCGTCGTCGAGGGCCGCCTCGATGTCGTCTAGGGTCTCCTCGACGTCGTCGAGGGCGGCCTCGGTCTCGGCGGCCGCTAGTTCCTCGGCCGCGGTCGAGAGACGCTGCTCGAACTCGGCAACCGGTCCCTCGGCGTCGGCCGTCTCGGGAGCGTCCTCGGCTGCGTCGGGAGCGTCCTCGTCCGTATCGGCGTCGTCGTCCCCGTTGCTCATGCACGGTGATGCGGCCGTTTGGGCTAAGAGCGTTTCCCTTCCGAATCGAATCGGGGGGCATATACCGACGGACTCCGGAACTCCGACATGGACCGGCGCTCGTTCCTGGCGACCGCGGCCGGTAGTTCACTCCCGCTGGTCGCGGGCTGTCTGGGTCGGGGCAAGCGAACGACGACGACGACGACGGGCCCGTTCGACGTCGGCATGTCGAGCAGGCGCTTTCATCCCGCAGAGGTAACGGTGACGTCGGGTACGACCGTCGTCTGGAAGAACACGAGTTCACACGCCCACACCGTGACGGCCTACCAGGACAGTCTGCCCGATGGCGCGCAGTTTTTCTCCACCGGAGATTTCGACGGCGAGGAGGCCGCTCGCAACGGCTGGTTCAACGGGGCCAACGGAGCGCTCTACAGTGGCGACACGTACCAGCACACCTTCGAAGTGCCCGGCAAATACCCCTACTTCTGCATTCCGCACGAAGCCAGCGGGATGGTCGGGACTGTCGTCGTAAGCGAAAAGTGAGGCGGCTTCGTCGTCGACGTCGCCGCCGGCTTCCTCTTCGGCGACGTCCTCGGCGTTACTCGGCAGCCTCGTCGGCGGCCTCTTCGGCGACGTCCTCGGCGTCGACGTCGACGCTGGCTTCCTCTTCGGCGGCGACTTCCTCGGGGTGGGCCTCGAGCGTCGCCTTCTGGACCTCGACGCGCCGGATGGGATAGATGTCCTTCGCCTCGTTGTAGATAGCACTAGACAGCCGTCCCTCGACGACGCTGTCGATGAGGTCGTCGAAGGTCCGTTCGCTTGCGGTCTCGCGCACGAGGTCGATCATCTCGCGTCGGATGGCCTGTTCCTGGCTGGCGTCGGCGCTCATCGTGGTGAGCGCGACGGGCTGGATCTGCACCCGGTAGTCGTCGGCAGTGAGGACCGTCACGTACGCCTCGATCTTCGAGGAGCCGCGACGGACCAGGCTGCGCAGGTAGTCTCGCGTGAGTTCGTGCTTGACGAACTCCGTGTAGGCGGTGTCGGATGCGACCTCGTTGATCTTGAAGGTGAGTTTGGTGTTGTTCTCGCTGGCGTCGTTCTTCAGGTCGCCCAGCGTAGTTTCGAGGGTTCGTCCGAGAACCTTGTCCGGTTCGTCCGCCGGTGTCTCACCGAGTTCCTCCCGGTCGAACTGCTCGGGAGCGAGCACGGTGTACCACCGTTTCTGCTGCTTGCGTCGTGAAACTGATCGTTCGCTCATTGGTTGTCGTCGTCGTAATCGCGTGTCTGGTCGTCTGTGTCCTGATCGCGTGTCTGGTCGTCTGTGTCCTGATCGCGCGTCCGGTCGGCGTCGTGGTCGCGCGTCCGGTCTTCGTCCTGATCGCGCGTCCGGTCGTCGATGCCCGTCGTACACTGCTCGGCCACCAGGAGGTTGACGACGTAGTCGTCGAGAGTCGACGCGAGTCCGCCCGTCGTCTCCCGCGCGAGGTCGGTCACCACGCAGTCGCCGTCGACGCGGGTGTCCATCTCCGGCGTGTTGTCCGGCCGGAGCGACGCCGCGATCGCCGCGGGGTCGTCGTGGGTCGTTCGGACGGTGGCGCGTCTCATAGTGCCTCCCGGAACGTCGTGATCGTGGCTGCGACGTCGCCGTCGAACGTGGCGCGGGCGTACCGCCTGGACACGGTCGCAGTGCCGTCGAGTTCGCTCGCCGTCTCGCTCATCGCCGCGTCGAGCGAGCGGTCGTCGGCTACGGTCGCGGCGGCGTCGCCCTCGGCGAGCGCCAGGACGACCGGTTCGGGCGACCGGAACGCCAGCGCGAGTTCGGCAACCGTCACGACCGGCAGGTCGGCGCTGTCGCCGCGGACGACGAACAGGCCGTCGTACCGCCCGGTCGTGGCGTCGCGCAGGCCTCGGTGTGCCCGTCGCGCGTGCGTCCGCCACGCGTCGAGCGCGGCCTCGCGCACGCCGTCGTGACCGAGTGCGAGTGCGATCGCCGCCCCCGGTGACTCCCGTGCCACGCAGGTCAGGACATCGGCGTAGCCGCCGATCGTCTCGAACGGGCCGCCGCGATACGGTCGCAGGGCCCGCTGGACCGCGTCGCTGGCGCGGGCGGTCGCCGTCTCCGGGCCGACGGTCTCGATGGCGACCAGCGACGCCAGGCGGCGGTTGGCGTCCTCGTCGCGGTCGGCCGGCAGGTCCAGGTTCGTGAGCGTCCGTTCGACGGCCTCGACGTCGCCGGAGAACGGCGCGTGAACCAGCGTGGTGTGGGCCAGTCCGTCGGCCAGGTCGTCGGTCGGGACGGCGACGCCCGGGTGGCGTTCGATACCGGTCGCTTCGGCGGCTTCGGTCACGGGACCGCCGGCCGCGCCCGCAGCCGTGACGCCCGCGAGCGCGAGCGCGACGTCGGGGTCGGCGTCGAGTTCCCGGGCGACCTCGAAGGCGGTCGCGCTGGCCGGACTCGTGTGTCCGGAAATCGCGAGATCCGCCGTCGCGTCGTCGTGGCCGACGGCGACGGTCAGGTCGGCGTCGGTCGCGCGGTCCTCGCCCGGCGACGCGACGTTCGCCTGGAACGGCCCGTCGAGCGCGCGGGCGAGGATTCCGGTCGCGGCGACGGCGTCGCCGTCGGGAGCCGCGGCGAGCCGCACGAACGCGGCGTCACGGAGCTGGCCGGCGACGTCGCTGACCGGCGGGGGCGAACCGTCGTTGCGACCGGTCGTCGACATGTTACAGGCGTTCCTTGGCGGTGTCGTAGGAGTAGGTGAACTCCTCGTCGAGTTCGTCGCCGCGGTAGTAGTCCACCAGACGGCGAATCTTCGACTCGGTGTTCTGCAGCGCGCGCTTGTTCTGGTGGTCGCCGGGGTTGTCCTGCATGTGCTCTTGCAGGCGGACGGCCCGTTCCATCAGGTTCCGGAGGTCCTCCGGCAGGTCGGGGTCGGCGTCGTTGGCTTCGAGTATCTCGGTGACTTTCTTATCGGTCGCCAGGGAAACGTCCGGAACGGGCGTTCCCTGGACGCCCTCGTCGCGGAGCTTCAGCCCGATTTCGCTGGGGCTGTAGCCCTGTTCGGCGAGTTCGACGACGCGCTCCTCGACGGCGTCGGCGTCCACGTCGCTCCACTCCGGTGGGTCGTCTGCCACGGGTTTGTCCGAGTCGGACGAGCCGCGGCGGCGTGTGTGCATTCGTGCCATTGTTGTGGGTTGGAACTGCACGAACCGCTGACCGTCTCGCGGGGGCTCCCGCGTACGTTGCGCCCGGCGGCCGTCGAACGCGATCACGGACGATGAATCGAACGCGTCACGTCCGTGAACGTGCGCGACGGCAGGTGGCGCGAACACGGCCGCAATCCCGAGCCGTGCAACCGCACGGCGAGTCAGATTTGCGGTCGTGCGTTCCCATCGACGTCTCGAACGTGGGGCGTGAAAACCGTTCCGTTTCGGCCCGGCCGGTCAGTCGCTCGCCGGTCTGTCGGCGCGGGACGGAGGCGGTACCTGTTCGTCGTCGGGCTCCCGTGGCAGCACGCATCGGGCGGGTTCGTCGTTGACGTGGGCGTACTGGTCGGGAGCGTTCGCCAGCGGGTGCGCCGGATTCACGTCACCGGAAATACGGGCGGCACGGATTTCGCCGAAGCCGCGGATGCGGGCCTCGATCCCGCGCCAGTGCAGGCCCGTCGCGTCGGGCACCTCGACCGGATGGTGCAGTTCGTTGCCCGGCCGTCGGGCGGCCAGGACCGCCGCGTTGAGGTTGGCCGCCAGCTGGTCGTGATCGAGCAAGACGCCGATGCGCGCGTCGGCGGGTGCGCGCGATGCGAGGACGTCCAGCCCGAGGTGCAGCGCCCGGTACTCGGCGACGTTGTTGTCGGGGACGGCATTCGGCACCGACAGTCGCGCGACGGTCTCACCGTCGCGGGTTTCGATGACGACGCCGAGTCCGCCGGCCGGGGCGGCACGACGGTCGCCAGTGACCGTTGTGCTCTCTCTGAACGAACCGTCGGTCGCGACGTAGAAATCTCGATGGTGTGTGCGAGGCGGGTGTGCGATGTGGGGGGTCGGTGCCTCGTCGAACAGGTCTCGAAGTGACGGCCGGCCGTATGCGGCCATAGGATTCCTTCGAACTCACGGGATTTAAATATTCAGGTGCGAACGCAGGCAATCGACCGCGCAGTCGGTCGATTGGTACAGCGAATCGCTCCTAGAGTTCGCCGAGTTTGCGCAGGAGCTGTCCCCTGTACTCCTCGTCGGACTGGACGTTCTTGAGTTCGATGACGTTGCGTTCGAGTTTGTCTAGGGCGACGCGAAACGCCGATTCGGCACCGTAGCCCTCGCCCGAGCCGGCGGTCTGGCCCTTGTTGGTACGGAGCCGGATCTGTGACTGAATGAGTGGAGTGCCCCGGAGCTTCTCTTTGTGCTCGTGAAAGCGGACGTGGGCGTGCTGGACCTGCATGTCCTGATATTTGTCGGCGACCTCCTGAATGTACGAGCGGATTTCCTCGCGGGAGATGGTGTCCAGGAGGTCGATGTTGGTGATCTGGACGTCCATGTGCTCCTCTTCGGTGTAGGTCAGCGCCCGCAGGACGTCGGTCTTGGTGACGATGCCGGCCACTAGTCGGTCGTCCTCCTCGGGCGTGACGACCAGTCCGGCGTAGTTGTTGTCGAGCATGCGTTCGACCGCGTCGCGGACGGATTCGTCGAGCGACGTCGTCGCGACGGGATTAGACATTACGTCGTACACCGGAATGTCGAGCATCCGGTCGACGTCGCCGCGACGTTCCCCGACGGTCGCTTTGTCCATGTCGCGGACGACGATTTCGACGATGTCGTAGGTGGTGACCATGCCCGAAAGCAGGCCGTCCTCGTCGACGACGGGGAGCCGCGAGATACCGTGTTCGCGGAGGAGATTGATCGCCTGCCCGACGTGGGTCCCCTCCGTGACGTTGACCACGTCCTCGGTGTATATCTGTTCGACCGTGAGCGCGTCGAGGTGTTCTAGCACGGCCGATAGAATCGCGTCCTGGGTCACGACGCCCCAGAGCCGGTCGGCCTCGAAGACGGGCGCGATTTTCGTGTCGCCCTCGACGAGCATCCGGGAGACGTCCCGCACGTCCGCCGTTCGTTTCACCTTCGGGGCCGACCGGGCCATCGCGCCGGCTTTGGCGTTGTCCTCGACGTGCGATTGCACCAGCTGTTTTTGCGTGATGACCCCGAAGTACTCGCCGTTTTCCGTGACGATGATTCCCTTCGGATTGTCGCGCTCGAAAAGCGAGCGAACCTTTCCGAGACGTTCGTCGGCGTCGACTTCGACGTAGTCGCTGGTGGCGATGTCGGCAATATCCATCGTATCTTCCCAGCCTGGTGGTTCGGTGTGAAAGGTTATCAACCTTGGCTCATGGCGGTAACATTTACTGATTCCCGTCCGTAGCGGAGTCGTGCTCCCCGACGTCACTGTCCTGGGACCGTACACCTACCTCGCGACCGAGGTGCTGTGGGGGACCGTCGCCGTCGCGCTCGTGATCTACGCCGACGCCGTTTCCGCGGCGGCGCGGACGACGCTCGTGCTGTACCCGTTGGCGTTCCTCTGGGACTGGTACACCCTCCACGTCGGCGTCTTCGCGATTCCGATGCGCACCGGCGTGGAACTGCTCGGCGTCCCCGTCGAAGAACACCTCTTCATGCTCGTGGTCCCGGTCATGGTGGTCGGGACCCACGAGACGCTCCGGAAGATTCGCGAGGAGTGATACTGTCGAACGGTATCCCGCGGACGCGAGTCCGTGACGATCAGTCGAACAGCCCGGTCGAGAGGTACCGCTCGCCGCTGTCCCAGAAGACGGTGACGATCAGCGGTTCGTCGGAGCCGTCGTCCTCCCCGTCGCACCGGTCGTCTCCGTCCTCGCTGTCCCCGTCGCGCCGGTCGTCACCGTCCTCCCCCTCGCTGGCGTACCGCTTTGCGACCCGCCGGGCAACGAGGCTCGTCGCACCGCTCGACTGGCCGACGAAGACGCCTTCCTCGCGGACGAGCCGCCGGCACTCCGCTTCGGCGTCGGCGAGCGAGACCGTCTCCACGTCGTCGATCAGGTCGCGATCGAGGTTCTCGCTGACGAATCCCGGGCCCATCCCCTGGAAGCCGTCCTCGCCCGCCTCGCCGGTCGAGAGGACGGCGTTCGCCGCCGGTTCGACGGCGACGATCTCGACGTCGGGGAACGCCTCGCGCAGTCGTCGTCCCGTCCCCGAGATGGTCCCGCCCGTGCCGACGCCGGCCACGAACGCGTCGACGGTTCGATCCCCGACTTGCTCGACGATCTCGGGGCCGGTCGTCCGGTAGTGCGCCTCGGGGTTGGCGGGGTTCTCGAACTGCCGGAGCTGGACCATGTCTTGCTCGGCTTCCAGTTCGTCCGCCCGCTCGCGGGCCGCCGTCATGTCGCCGTCGATGAGTTCCAGGTCCGCGCCGTAGGCCCGCATGATCTTCCGACGCTCTTCGGACTTGTCGGCGGACATGACGATGGTCACGTCGTAACCCTTCGCGGCGGAGACCATCGAGATGCCGATGCCGGTGTTACCGCTAGTGGGTTCGACGATGCGGTCGCCCGGTCGGAGCCGCCCCTCGCGTTCGGCCGCCTCGATCATCGCCAACGCCGGCCGGTCCTTCGCGGACCCGCCCGGATTGAACGACTCGACCTTCGCGGCCACGGTGGTTCCCTCGGGGGCGCTCACTTCGACCAGCGGCGAACCGATTGTGTCGAGAATACTCGATTTCACTGCGCGGCCGTACGTGCGCGACGTTTAAACCCCCCGTGACACCGGCAGGTCGTGCGGCCGTCTCCGACGAGCGACCGTTTCCGACGGGCGACCGTCCGTTCGTGAGCACGCACGGTATCGCGTTGCGGCCGGGCAGAGGTCCCGATCCGCGCCGTCAGGTCGAACCGTTCCCGATCCGCGCCGTCAGGCTTCGAGCCACCAGCCGAAGCGTTTCTCCCAGAATTCTTCGTCGGGATGTTTCTTCGAGCGTCCCTGCGTCTTGTGATCGCGGATACGCCGTTCGAGCACGTCGGCGGCCTCGTCGAGGGCCTGCCGTGCGCCGTAGCCCTCGCCCTCGGCGATGAACAGGCCGCGGTCGGTGGAGAGCCTGACCCGCGCGAGCAGGAGGGACGTTCCGCGGCGTTTCTCGTCGTGTTCGTGCAGATGAACCTTCGCGTCGAGGACCGACAGGTCGCCGTCGCGGTCCTCGAAGGCCTCGACCGTGGCGACGACGTCCTCGTAGGAACAGTCGTCGAGCAGGTCCATGCCGGTCACCTGGACGGCGCGGCTGCCGTCGGCCTCCCACGTGAGCGCGTCGAGCACGTCGGTCTTCGTGACGATGCCGTGGGGGCGTCCGTCGTCGGTCACGACGAGCGACGACCCCTCGATGGCGGCCATCTCTGCGACGGCCGTCGCGAGGGTCGCCTCGGGCGAGATGGTGCGCACCGGAGAGACCATGAGGTCACGGACTGGCAGGTCGAGGACGCGGTCGGTCTCGCCTTCGCGGGCTCCGTAGCCGCCCTGGGGACCGCTCCCGGCCGCGATTGCCCCGCCGGCGTCGCCGCCCTGGCTCTTGCGCTCGGCCCGGACGGTCAGGCCCGTCACGTCGTAGAGGCTGAGAATCCCGACTGCGTCGCCATCCTCGACGACGGGAAGGTGCGTGATGCGGTGCTCGCGGAGGGCGTGCAGCGCCTCGCCGAACGTCGACTCCGGGCCGACGGTTACGAGATCGCGGCTGCAAACGTCGCCGACGGTGGCGGCGTCGAGGAACGGTTCGACGAGCGCCAGCACGTCGTCGACGCTGACGACGCCCCGGAGCGTCTCGCCCTCGAACACCGGCAGGAGGTACGCGTCGCTGTCGAGCATGAGGCGGGCGACCTTCCGAACGTCCTCGTCGGGAGCGAGACGGGGGACATGCCGGACCAGCGATCCGACCTTCTCGTCGGGCGGATGGTGTGAGGCTACGAGCTGTCGCCTGGTCACCACGCCCTCGAACCCGTCGCCTTCGACGACGACCCCCCTGACTGCGGGGTCCGCGAAGGTTCCGACGAGTTTCGACACCGGGTCGTCGTCGGCAAACGATACGTAGTCCGTCGAGATCGCGTCCGTAATGTCCATGGTAGTGATAGCAGGATTCGATGATCGCTCGATGCCTCCGTCGAACTTCGTCGTCTCCACGTGAGACTTCGACGGACCGCGTCAAATACTTCCCGACGGTTCCCGGGTGCTGGGAAGATTCCGGTCCGACGCGGCCGGGAACCCGTGGCAAAAAGCGTGTCCGAACGCCGACCGACTCCATCCGGAGTCGGAGAGAGCGTCGTTACTCCGCGCTCGTTCGCCGGGCGAGTGATGCACGAGCGGTGTGAAACGACGGACGACCTATCGGTTACTGCTCGACGATGGCTCCGTCCGGTCGACGGCGATCTGTTGTCGTCCCCGGACTGACACCACGTAGTCCTCGTAGGTGAACTCGACGCGGCCGTCGAAGCCGCTCGCGAAGAGGTCGTCGAGCGTGTCCAGATCGACCGACTCGTACAGTGGATCGAGATCTAGCACGTCGACGCCCTTCGCGCGCGCTACCTCCTCGACGACGGCCGTGGTGAGCGAGTCGGCCTCGCCGATTCGCTGTGATGACATATGTCACCAACCTACAATTGATTGCAACTTAAGTCTGTTGGAAACATGTGGCGCTAGTCGGTCAGCGCCGCTTCCAGCCGTTCGATCAGCGGGTCGCTGCCGACGTACACCGGCGTCCGCTGGTGGAGTTCGGTCGGTTCGACCGCCAGCAGCGATCCGGTGCCGTCGCTAGAGCGGCCGCCCGCCGACTCGACGACGTAGCCGATCGGGTTGCCCTCGAACTGCACCCGGAGTTTCCCCTCGGGTGCGGACTGCAGTTCCGGGTACGAGAAGATGCCGCCGTAGGTGACGACCTGGTTGACGTCGGCGATCATCGCGCCGCCGTAGCGGAGTTTGTTCGACGGGTCCGATTCGACCTCCTCGCGGACGAACCGCTCGATCCGGTCGGTCCAGTCGGGAACGCGCCCGCCGAACCCGTAGACGGTCGGATCGTCCGGAATCGCGACGTCCTCGCGGTCGAGACGGCGCCGACCGTCCTCGATCAGGTACTCGGTGACCGTCCCCTCGACGGCCGCGGTCATCGTCGTGATCGGGCCGTAGAGGACGTACGCGGCCGCGACGAGGTGCTCGCCGCGGGCCGGTAGCGGTTCGTCGTAGACGCCGACGATGGTCCCCATCGCGTTGTTCGACTTGAGGTTCGAGGAGCCGTCCAGCGGATCGACCGCGACGTGGTAGTCGCCGCCGTCGGCCTCGAGTACGTCCTCGCGTTCCTCGCTGGCGTAACTGGCGACGCCGTCGATCGCGAGCAGGCGCTCCGCTAGCAGTCGGTCGGCGTAGACGTCGGCGGCCAGCACCTGCTCGCCGCTGGGGTTCTCGGCGGTCTCGTACTCGCGGCGACTACCGAGCCCGCCCCGGATTTCGGGAGCGGTCTCGGCCACCACGTCGAAGACGCGTTCGGGGACGGAACTCATCGCTCGCCGGCGACCTCGAGCGCGGTGTCGACCGACGCCTCCTCGAAGATGACCTGCTCGAGCGCGTCGAGGATGCGCCGGGGGTCCTCGCGCTGCCAGACGTTGCGGCCGACGGCGAGTCCCTTGCCGCCGGCGTCGACGACGGCCTCGACGCTTTCGAGGAAGTCGCGGTCGCTGGTCTTCGACCCGCCGCTCATGACGACCTTCGTCTTGCCGGCCATCTGCACGACGTCCTCCATCGCCGACTTCGAGCCGGGATACTTGACCTTCGCGACGTCGGCACCCAGTTCCAGCGCCTGCCGGGCCGCGTAGGCGATAGTGCCGGGCTTCTTGTCGTTCTTCAGGCCCTGTCCGCGCGGGTACGACCACATGACGACCGGGAGGCCGTGTTCGCGGGCGGCCTCCTGGGCGTCGTGGAACTCCTCGGCCATCTCGATTTCGTGGTTCGAGCCGCCATAGAGCGTGAACCCGACGGCGTCCGCGCCGAGGTCCGCGGCGTAGTCGACCGACCAGTTGACCGCCGAGTCGGGTTCGCCCATCCAGAGGTTCGACGTGCCGTTGAGCTTCGCCAGCAGGTTCACGTCGTCGGCGTAGGAGGGGTAGTACGCCTCGGCGACGCCCTTCTGGACGGCGACGGCGGTGACCGCGTCGTGGGTCGCCGCTTCGAAGGTACGCTGTGGGTCCGCACTCTCGGGGACGTCTTCGAAGTCCACGGGACCGTGTTCGAGGCCGTGGTCGTACGCCAGGATGAGTACCTTCCCGTCGCGGGTCAGCGGGCTGGTTTCGAGGTCGTCGGGCTTCATGTGCGTGTCTCTGCACGAACGACGGGTAATAGTTTTCGAACCAGGTTATCTCGACTTCGAGTTAATTCGGTGGAGGCTGTCGGTACGTGACGACGGCGTCTCGTGGACGACGACATGTGTGGGAGGTGGACGGACGGACCACGTCAGTATGCGCCGTCTACGGGAACGGGTATACATCGTCTACCAGGCGAACGCGTGCCGTCTCCTGGGCGAACGCGTGCCGTCTCCTGGGCGAAACGCGCTGTCCACCGGCCCACAGTGATCGGCGGCGTGTCATCGAACGGCCGTATCGAAGCGATCCACGGCTCCCAGGGCCGACAGCACTGCCCCGACATCGTCGGGATCGCTCCGGCCCAGTCCGTCGCCGGGCGTCGCAAAGACCTGCCGGAAGGTCGCGGCCGGCGTGTTGTCGAGCCACCACCGAACCCGCTCGTCGAGCAGGTCACCGTCGATCGGTGCCGCCGCGTCGATCACGCCCAGGCCGACCGCGTCGGTCGTGCCGTACTCGTTGGCGAGGTACAGACAGCCCTCCGGATCGGCGGTCAGGTCGAACCCGACGGCGTCGAAATCCGCGTCGAGCAGGTGAGCGTAGACCTTCTCGGTGGGCGCTCCGCCCGCGAGGTGAACGAGGACGGTCGCGTCGAGCGACTTGCTGATTCGGTCGATCGCCTCGCTGGCCCGGGCGTCGACGCCGTCGGGTGGCGGGCGTCGGACCAGCGCCGGCTCGTGAATCACGGCCGTCTCGACGGTGGGGTCGCGGGCGACGCTCTCGGACAGCCAGTCCGTGATCGCCGTCAGCAGGGCGTCGGGCTCGCGATTGCCGACTGCCAGCGTCGCGAGCGTGTACGGCCCCGGAACGACCGCCAGAAGCGGCACGTCGACCGATCCGGCGACGTCGTCGAGCGCCGGATCGAGCCCGGCAATCGGATCGGGGTCGCCGGTGAGGCGCGGACGCCGATTCCGATGTCGATTCCGACTCGAATCGCCGTCGGCCCCGGTCGAGACGGCGTCGACGCCGGCCGCGGCCAGCAGCGGCGACGCCAGCCCGTCGCGCCAGCCGGGTTGACCCGTCGTCAGGCGATCCAGGCCCGCCTCGCGCTGCCAGCCGAGGACGCGCTCGACGAGCGTGGCGTCGGCCGGTGCGACGTCCACCGCGTTCGGGACGGTCCCGTCCGCGTCACCGGTGGTGACCACGCCGTCGGTTTCCGGCGGCCCTGGCAACAGTCCCAGCGTCGTGGCGACGACGTCAGTCATCCGTCCGGGTCAACGCCAGCACGAGCAGTTTCTCGAAGGGGTGCGACGACTCGCCGACGGGAGCGCCCTCGAGTCCCGCCGCCATCGCACGGTCGCGCACCTCGTCGACGCCGGTGAGGGTGCTCACTAGCAGGTAGACGGTCCCGCCGGGCGCGAGGACGCGGCCCACCGTCTCCAGGAACGGGTCGATCACGGCCCGGCCGGTCTCGCCGCCCGACAGCGCCAGGTCCATCCAGTCGCCCCATCCCTCGTCGCCCGGCGTCGGGAGGTACGGCGGATTGAACAGCACGACGTCGAATGCGTCGTCGCGAAACGGGGCCACGAGGTCGCCCCTGACGACGTCGACGCCGTTCTCTCGCGCGCGCCGGCAGGCCAGCGGGCTCACGTCGACGCCGACGACGGTCGCGCCGATCTCGGCGACGCGGGCGGCGACGAATCCCGATCCAGTGCCGACGTCGAGCACGCGCTGATCGGCACGCACCCGCTCGGCCGCGACGCTCGCGAGCAGTTCGGAGTCCTCGGCCGGCCCGTACACCTCGTCGACGTCCCTGCGGTCGGCCAGGTCGGGCCGCGTCACGGGCCGTCCACCTCGAAGGCCAGATCGGCGAGCGCGGCGAACTCCGCGGGCGCGACTTCGCCCGCACGGCGACCCATGAGGTCCTCCTCGGCCGCCGCGACCACGGCGTCGGGGTCGTCCAGTCCCGAGATGTGCGCCGTGTTGCGGACGGCGTTGCGCATCGTCTTGCGCCGCTGGGTGAACACGGCCTTCAGGAACCGCATGAAGAAGTCGTCGTCGGGTACCTCGTAGTCGGGTTCGCGCGGTTCGGCGCGGACGACGGCGCTATCGACCCGCGGCTGTGGGTCGAACGCCTCCCGGGGCACCGTCTCGACCACCTCGACGTCGGCGTAGTGACCCGCCGTCACCGACAGTCGACCGTAGGCGTCCTCGTCGACGGCGGCGGCCATCCGCTCTGCGAACTCCAACTGGAACATGAGCACTAGCGGGCGCTTACGGGGCAACAGCCGGAATGCGATCTCGCTGGACGCGCCGTACGGCAGGTTCGAGACGGAGGCGGTGAACGCGGGCAGATCGACGTCGATCGCGTCGCCCTCGACGACGGTCAGTCGGCCCGCGTCGATCTCGGCGGCGAACTCCTCGCGCAGGAACGCCGCCAGTTCGGGGTCGCGCTCGATGGCTGTCACCTCGTCGGCGACGGCCAGCAACCGGTCGGTCAGCGCGCCCGTCCCGGCCCCGATTTCGAGCACGTGCCCGCGCTCGCCCTCGTCGGTGTAGGTCGGCAGTCGGTCGAGGACGCGATCGTCGACCAGGAAGTGCTGGTCGTGGTTCGGATTGCCGCGGACCCCGGCCCGGCGGACGAGGGCGTCCGGATCGCGTCGCTCGTCGCCCGCGGTCATTCCTCGCGGCGCGCGAACGTGCGGTACTTCAGGTCGTCCTGGCGGATCTCTTCGAGGATGCGCTCGACGAGCACCTCCTCGGGGTCGTGCAGGCCGTTGACGCGCGAGGACAGATCGGCGAAGCTCTCGAAGGGCTGACGTTCGCGCTCGTCGAGCACCGCGTTGCGGAGCTTCTTGCCGATTCCCGGGAGGAGATTGAGCTGGTGCAACCGGAGCGTGATCGGCTGGGCCTCGTTGAAGAAGTCGACGAAGCGTTCCTCGTTGGCGGCCACGAAGTCCTCGACGGCGTACTCGAGTTCGGACTGTGCGCCGCCGGGCAGGTCGTCGTACTCGATGGGACGGGCGCGGTCGATAGCCTCGTAGTCCAGCGACAGCCGGTCGCCGATCGCCAGGTCGGGATCGTCGCCGAACGCGACCTCGTAGAGGCGAAACTCCTCCACACCGAGCACGAACGCCAGCGGTTGCTTCTGGTACTGCGGGCGGTCGTCCTCCGTTCGCCCGTGTGGGAGGAAATCGAGCACGATCGTCTCCGACGTCACCGACGTCTCGTCGTTCGACTCCTGATCGGTCATGTGGCGTGGGTACGACCAGCGGGAACGTGAATGTTGCCCCACGTGCCCGGAGATCAGACGTACTTCGCGACGACGTCGAGCACGTCGTCGAGTTCGTCGCCCGACAGCGAGAATCGCTCCTGGGCGTAGATGGCACGGAGTTCGTCGCGGTCCTGCGGGAGGAGGTTGGCGATCTTGTAGGCCGTCGACTCGTCGACTTTGTCGAGTTCGAGCAGTTCCGCGACGAGTTGGTCGGACTCCTCGACGCCGAGTACGGCAAAGCGATTGACGTGATCGATGGCCCGCGCAAGTTCGTAGCGCATCTCGCGGTCCTCGTCGGCGGCCCGCTCGTGTTCGATGTCCTGGAGTATCTCCTTGGCCTCGGCCATCGTGAGATACTCCTCGTCGAGCCGTTCTTTGAAGATCGTCATGCTACTCCTGGGGCCGGAGGTGAGCAGGCTTCACGATGAGGGTCTTGTCCTTGCCGCCGTCGTTGATCTCGACCTTGTAGGCCTGGCCCTGCTGGCCGACGACCTCGCCGGTGAGACCGTCGAATCGCGGGTGGTAGCGGCCGTCGGGCACCGACGGGTCGAGTTTGAGGTGGACCTTCTGGCCGGTCTCGAACTCCTGGACGGCGCGCTGGGGCGGCGACGTCCCCCGCTCGCGTGGTTCGTTCTGCAACTTGTGTCGCGTCCCCTGAAGTGGTCCGTTTGAGTTGGGCATTCGTGCCCGTCGGTAATCCGGTCGGCCTAATAAAACGTGCGTTCCCGTTCCGCCGCGGCGAGCAGCCGACCGTCTGCAAATGACCGTCCGCGGACGACGACCGTTGTAAGTGACCGCACGAAAGAAGCGAGCGATCACCGGGCGGCCCTAGACGCGGCCGACGTTCTCGACGGCGACGCTCTCGACGCCCTCCACGGACGCGAACGCGTCCTCGACGGCGTCGGTGCCGCCGGCGTCGTCGGGCACGATGACCGTCGGGAACAGCGCGACGAGCCCGAACGCGACGTCGTCGCGCTCGAAGCCGTTGATCTTCGCGCCTTCGGGCAGCGACTGTTCGAGACGTTCCTGGAGGTCGTCGAGGTCGACCTCGGGGCTGTTCGGCATGACCTTGATCTTGGCTGCGACTTTTCCCATGGTTACGGTCCGGTGAACCCGCAGTCGGGGCACTCATAGAGGTTGCTCTGTTTGCGACACTTCGCACAGCGGTAGATGGGATAGTTGCACTCCGGGCAGTTGAACGCGGCCGCGTTCGTGCCGGAGATGTTGATCCCACACGAGATGCACTTCTGCTTGCGTTTCCGTTTCGACTGACTCATATCACCCCGTTTCCGCTCACCGCTTTTAACGGTTGTCAAACGCCGTCGGTCGGAGACGTGGGACGGTCGCTCCGTTCGCCGCCCCGACGGTCGCGTACCGTCACGCTCATTTCGCCTGGCGATGGAGACACGGCCATGACTCACGAGATCGCGGTGATCCCGGGCGACGGTATCGGCCAGGAGGTCGTGCCGGCCGCCATCGAGGTACTGAATGCGATCGACGTCGACTTCGACTTCGTCGAGGGCGAGGCCGGCGACGCAGTGAAAGCGCAAACGGGCGAAGCACTGCCCGATCGGACGCGCGAACTCGCCGCCGACGCCGACGCGACGCTGTTCGGCGCGGCCGGCGAGACGGCCGCCGACGTCATCCTCCCGCTGCGGCACGTGGTCGGGTCGTTCGCCAACGTCCGCCCCGCTCGCTCCTATCCGGGGCTCGACGCCATCCAGCCGGAGACGGACCTGGTGTTCGTCCGGGAGAACACCGAGGGCGTCTACGCCGGCATCGAGAGCGAGATCACCGACGGCGTCAGGACGCTCACCCGCGTCGTCACCGAGGACGCCTCCCGGGAAATCGCGGAGTTCGGGTTCGACTACGCCAGGACCAACGGGTACGACGACGTGACCATCGCGCACAAGGCCAACGTGATGCGCGAGACCGACGGGCTCTTCCTGGCGACCGCCGAGCAAGTGGCCGCCGAGCGCGACGCCGACTACGACACCGTGCTGATGGACGCGCTGGCGATGCACCTCGTTCAGCGACCCGAGGAGTTCGGCGTCGTCATCTGTCCGAACCTCGCCGGCGACGTGCTGTCGGACCTGGCGGCCGGCCTGGTCGGCGGTCTCGGCCTCCTGCCCAGCGCCAACGTCGGGCCGGACAACGCGCTGTTCGAACCGGTCCACGGCTCCGCACCCAACATCGCCGGCGACGGAATCGCCAACCCCACCGCGACGATCCTGTCGGCCGCCATGATGCTCGAACACTTCGACTACGACGAGGACGCCGCCCGCGTCCGCGACGCCGTCGAAACGGTCCTCGAATCCGGGCCCGCAACCCCCGACCTCGGCGGCGAGGCGACGACCGAAGACGTGACCGCGGCGGTCGTCGACCGACTGTAGTTCGGGACCGCGAGGCTCGTGACGGAGTCCACGGAACTTCCGACGAGAATCAGTCCGGACGACTTTCGCCCGACGTCGGTCCGTCGGCGTGGGTTTAAGACGCTGGCCCTCGTTGATCCGGCGTATGCCCACGATCGACGTCTCCGAGGAGACCCTAAAGCGCCTCGAAGGGTTGCAGGTCGAGGACGAAAGCTACGACGAGATCATCAGCGAACTCGTCCACATCTACGAGGCCCAGGAGATGACGCTCTTTCACTCCGGCGAGGAGTACTAGGCCTCGCCCGCCGCACGCCGGACTTTGTCCCACCGGCCGTGGTCCTCCAACTGCTCCTGGAGCCGTGAGGCGTACTCCTGGACGAGTCGCTCGGCGTCTTCGAGTTCCTCCAGGTCGTATCCCTGGCCGCCACCACCGCCACCGCCGAACCCGAGTGCGTCCGCGATACCGCCAAGGAGGCCACCGCCACTACCGCGGTCGTCGTCGGACGCGCCACCCATAGCGGCCATGCCCGATTGCTGTTCGATCCGGTCGAGTTCGGGCATGACGCTGGGGAGTTTGCTCGTGTCGGCAACCAGACGCGCCGCCTCCGCGTCGTCGGCGTTCTCGACGTCGAAGTCCACGGCCGTCATGATCATGCCCCACTGCTGGCGCGAGAACCGGGAGTCGTCCACCGCCGAGGTGAACTCCTGGTCGAGTTGCATGCGGTCGCCGACGATGAGGTCCGTCCACCGGCTGTCGGAATCGCTCATACAGCACCTTCGAGGCGGGACTGTCTTGAGCCTTACCCGCCGTTCGCGTCGCCGCTCTCGACGCCCATGACGTCGAAGAGTTTCCGTTTGACCGCTTCCTCGGTGAGTTGCAACAGCGTGTCGCGGTTGTCCTCGCTGGTCTCGATGCCCGTGAAGATGCCCAGCGGAATCTCGACGCTGGCGTCCGTGGAGTGACCCGCCGTCTCGCCGATGTCGCCGAAGGCGTCCTCTAAGACGTTCCCGATGTTCATCCGGATGTCCTTCGAGCGTGCGGCCAGGTAGATCGTATCGTCGGCGATAGCGAACACGGCCGTGGTCGTGATGCCTTCGAGGTTGAGGAGGTGCTGGGCGGCCTGGGCCAGCGCGTCGCGGTCCCGGATGAACCCCGCGTTCGAGACCAGGTGCGATCCGCTGACCTCGCGATTGCGAATCGCTTCGGCGAGCACGTCGAGCGTCTCGGGGGACATCGACGGCGACTCGACCTGTTCGAGCGTGTCGTGATCGGCGAACGGATAGAGGTACGCCGCGGCGGTCAGGTCGGCCGGCGTCGTGTCGCGCTTGAAGTCGAGCGTCTCCGCCCGGATGCCGTACAGCAACGCCGTCGCCACCTCCTGGCCGATCGAGATGTCCAGTTCCTGGATGTACTTCGTCAGGATCGTCGACGTCGCCGAGACGTTCGGCCGTACGTCCTGGAAGTCCGCGTCGATCTCCTCTTCGGGTTCGTAGTGGTCGATGACGACGTGGATCGTGTCGACGTCCGGCCGTCCGCCCTTCGCCGAATCGACGACTGCGATGGTGTCGTAGTCGTCGATGTCCGTGTTCGCTCGCGGAATCAGGTCGATGCCGAGCAGGTTGACGAACGCCCGATTCTCCTGGTGGCCGATCTCGCCCTCGTAGATGATGTCCGCCTCGACGTCCCGACTCTCGGCGATTGCCTGGAGGGCGGCCGCGCTCGCGATGGAGTCGGGATCGGGACTGCGGTGGATGAGAATCGCCATTCGCTCGCCGGTGCCGTCGACGACCTCCGCGAGCTGGTTGGCCTTGTACTCTAGCTCGCCGGTTTCCAGCGCCCGGAGCGCCGAGTTGGCGATGACCGACGAGGGATTGATGACTACGTCCGCGCCCAGGTCGCTCAACTGGTCGGCCGTGACCGGGTCCGACGCCCGCGCGACGATGAAGTGATCGCCGCCGGCGTCTCGAATGTGTTCGAGCGCGTCCGCGTTCGCGTCCACGTCCGAGGACATGATGAGAACGACGTCTCGGTCCCCGATCTCGTCCACCATGGCCGGATCACGGATGTCGGCCGTGTGGGCGTCGAGGTCCTGGTCGCGTAGCGCTTCGACGCGACCCTCGTCGACGTCGAGAATCCGAACGTCCTTGCCCTCCGAAACCAGCTCCTCGGCGACGGCGTGGCCCACGCTCCCGCACCCCAAAATTGCGTACGTCGACATCGAGGCCATCGTGATGCCGGTACTCATCAGTGTATGGGGTGCAGTAGACGAAGCCTCTTATAGCCCTTCCCTTCGCTCCGGAAACCGACCGACGTCCGTGAACCGACCCACGACGCGAAAGGAAACGTATTTGAACCGTCCACAGTAAGTCGAATCTGTCCTGGGCCGGTAGCTCAGTCCGGCAGAGCGACGGACTCTTAATCCGTCGGTCAGGGGTTCAAATCCCTTCCGGCCCGCTAAATTTTACGTCGTCGGGATTCCCTCGTGAGCCGCAGGCTCTGTCGAGCACA
>JBDGSB010000095.1:0-23695 GCA_042217765.1 Haloarculaceae archaeon
CTGGTCGTCGAAGTAAAAGCCCGACACGCCGGGCGTCGCCCGGACCGAGTCAATCTCCACGGTCGTCGCCTCCCGGGCGTCGCCGGTCACCGTCCTCGGCTTCCGTCGCGTCGGGACGCGGACCGTCGCGTTCCGGATCGGTGTCGGCCGGTCGGCCGATGAGTTTGCCCTCGCCGATTGCGGCGACGTCGTCGGCAACCAGCCGAAAGGAGAGGTCGCGGCGTTCGGTGCTGGCCCGTCGCTGGAGTCGGGCCTGGTGGACCGCCCGCGTCTCGTCGTCCACGGCGAGGTTCCCGAACTCGAGCAAGCGGACGCGGCCGTCGTCGTCACGTGCGGGCAGGACGTCTCCGGCCGCGTGCTCGCTAGACGGGAAGGGCACGTCCAGCGCGCCGGTCTCGAAGGCGCGAACCGTCCCCTTCGCGACGTCGCCGTCGCCGAGAGAGCGGACCGCGTCTACGATGGCACGGGTCGCCCGTTCGACGTGCTCCTGTTCCACGTCGACGCCGCCGAGGTCGACGTCCTGCTGGCGAACCATGTCGAAAATCTGCCGGGTCGCGCGCAGGCCGGCGACGTTGGCCTCGGCGGTCGGGACGCCCGCGAACTCCTGGGGGGACTTCGTGATGACCTTGTCCGGACGCGCGATGGCGGCGGTCGCACCGCCCAGCGAGATGACGCCGAACGAGCGCGCCTCGTCGGGCGGGAACCCGCCCATCCACTCGTGGAACACCGTCGTCACGGTCACCTCGTCGGGCAGGTACTCCTCGCCGAGCGACCGGAGCGCCCGCAACGCCGCGACGTCCTGTACGAGGTCACCTAGTTGCCCGTATCCCAGCGTCAGCGACCGGACGCCCTGGGTGGCCGCCAGCAGCCCTTCGACGAGCATTACCGCGATAGCGATACACGGCGGGACGAGCGTCCCAGTCAGTGGACCGAACGGTTCGCGGTTGATGCGGACGCCGCGCTCGGTGTACGCGCCGGCCAACCGATCGACGAACTGCCAGTGTTCGATGGTCTCCGCGAGCGTGTAGCCACTCGCGTACGGGACGTTGTACGAGACGGGGCCACCCTCGAAGCTCTGGAGGCCGCCAGCGAACGTGATGGCCGCCAGCAGGCGAGCGTCGGGCGTGCCGTGGCGCACCTCGATCGGCGCGTCGACCGATTCGACCAGTTCCCGGCAGCCGTCGACGCCGTGATTGACGGCGGGAAAGCCGTTGAGCGTGTCCTCGCCGGTCTCGCGGGCGTCGTCCAGGCCCGAACGCGCTTTCGCGTACTCGTTGTCGCGGGTGTAGGAATCGATGGTCACGGGCAGCAGGTCCGCGCCGCCCTCCTCCTGGAGCGTCCGCAACAGGCCGACCTGATCGTCGAGCACCGGCACGCCCGCCCGCGGTTGCAACAGCGGGCGCGACGCCGACTCCAGGACGGGCGCGAACGCCTTCGTCCGCGGCAGCGACTCGTGGTAGGCGACCGCGCCCTCGAAGTCGACGGCCGCGCCGGTCTCCCACAGCGACCGGACGTCGCCGTGACGGCGTCGAAGTTCCTCGGCCGGAATCCGCTCGTCACGCGGGCTATCGCTGGACGACCGCATGCTCACCGTCCGTTTCCGTCTCCCGCAGGTCGGCCGCCAGCGTGGCGGCGACGTCGTCGAGGCCGACCGTCTGGTCGAACACCCTGTCGAATCCCATCCGACGGAACCGGTCGCGGACGGCCGTGAAGTCGTCCTGGCCGACCGAGAGGTTCCCGCCGACGTACGTCACCGGTTGCACACCCGCGTCGTGCAATTGTTCGTGCAATCCGGCACAGTCTTGCCGTGCGTGGCCGTACAGCGACGAGACCAGAACCGCGTCGGCGTCGTGGCGTTTCGCCGCTGCAACGAACTCCGAGCGGGACGTCTGGACGCCCAGGTTGTGGACCTCGAATCCAGCCGCCTCTAGCGCGTGCTCTAGCAGGGTGATCCCGACGACGTGCGCGTCGGACCCGATGACACCGAGGATTACTGTCGTCATCGTTCGTGTGGAATAGACCCTGGTACTTAAATCTACACCCTCCTCGCTAAAAATCTCCTATTTTTATCCCGATTAACTTCATTCTTTTCAACTATGGTCCCGAATATCCGCACTATAATATTACAAACGTTTAGTATTACGACATAAGTCGAATTTCGTCGCGTCAGTAGTCGAACCCGGCGAATATCGACGGTAGCGTCGTTCCGGCGACGACCGAAGCACGCGAATACCCGGCCGAAACGTGGACGAATCGTCGGATCGGACGACGAACGGTCGCGAGTTCGGCGTTCGAAGGCGGGTATGGTTCCCGAAACGAGTGCGGTCGCGACGCGACTACGACGAACGACGAACTCGCCGCCACGTAACGGCGGCGAGAACCGCCTCGTTACGCAAACCGATCGAGTGAGAAGGCATCGAGCAGGGCAGACTCGCGGCCGGCCACCAGGTCGGCGACCAGGTCGCCGACGGCGGCGGAGGCAGTGACGCCGTAGCCGCTCATGCCGGTGGCGACGACGTAGCCGTCGACGCGCGTCTCGTCGACGATGGGGCGGCTGTCCGGCGTGACCGTCCGCAGGTCGAACCACTCGTTTACGACCGTCACGTCACCCGAGGAGGGGAGGTACCGGCCGACCGCGTCGGCGACGTCGAGTCGGAACGACTCCGCCGGCGTCCGCACGCCCTCGGGATCGAGGCGCTCGGCTTCGTCGTAGCCGGTAGCGAAGTTGCCGACCAGCAATCGGGTCGCGCCCTCCTCGCGGAAGTAGAGGCCGTCCTCGAAGAACGTCAGCGGGAGTCGCACCTCGCGGCCGGCGTCGAGGACGACGATGGGGCCGCCCGTGTGGCGCAGGGGGACGTCGACGCCGACCATCCCGTCGACGAGCGGTGCCCACGGGCCGGCGGCGTTGACGACGTAGTCGGCTGCCACCGTCTCGCCGTCGCCGAGTTCGACCCCAGCGACGGCACCGTCGTCGGTGGCGACGTCGGTCACCTCGACGCCGGTCTCGACGCGACCGCCGGTCTCGCGAACCCGTTCGGCCTGGTAGTGGACGATTTCCGAGGGGTCGAGGACGCCGTCGGTCGGAAAGAGCAGACCGCCGCCCAGTTCGTCGGTCACGAGGTCGTACCGGGCGAGGTCGGCGGCGTCGAGCCACTCCGTCTCGGCCCCGAACGCGGACAGGCCCGACTGGATGTGCTCGACCGCCGCGCGCTCGCAGTCGCTCTCGAAGGTGTGCAGGGTCCCGCACTGCTCGAAGGAGAACCGGCCGTCCTCGATGCGTGGCTGGAGCCACTCCCAGGCGCGTCGCCGGAGTTCGTGGTCGTGTTCGTCGGGGTCGTCCTGGTGGTAGGTGAACTGTGCGATGGAACCGCCGGTGGTTCCCGACCCGAGCGCGTTCTTCTCGAAGAGATAGACCGGTCGGTCGGCCGTCCGGAGGCTGTACGCGACGCTCGTCCCGACGATGCCGCCCCCGACGACCACGATGGGATTCATGTGGACGCGTCCGGACCGGATCGACAAACCAGTTTCCCCGCAACCCGGGCCACGGACTGCCGCAACCCGGGCCACTGACGGCCGAAACCCGTGTCGAACGCGGCCACCGTCGACCGCGTCCGGTGGTGGGACCATACTACTATGTACTACCGGGAGAATAGGGGCACTTATGGACGTCATCGTCATCGGCGGTGGAATCAGTGGCATGGCCAGCGCGTACTACCTCTCCGAGCGCGATGGTGTGGACGTAACCCTCTGCGAACAGGGCGAGAACATCGGCCACGGCAGCACGCCACGGGCCGCCGGGGGAATGCGGTCGCTGTACTCGACGGCCGTCCACGTCAACCTCTCGCTAGCGGCGCTAGAGGTCTGGAACTCCTTCGAGGAGACGTTCGGTATCTCCATCGACTTCAACAATCACGGCTACCTGTTCGGAGTCACCGACCGCACCCAGTACGAGTACCTCCGCAAGGACGTCTACATGCAGAATCAACTGGGCGCACAGACGGAGTTCATCGACCCCGAGGCGGCCACCGAGTACGTGCCGGGGCTGAACACGGACCGATACATTGCGATGGCGTGGGACCCGCTGGCGTCGCAGGCGGACCCACACGCGTGTCTGCAGGCGTTCTCGCAGTTGGCCCGCGAGAACGGCACGCAGATCCTGACCGACCACGAAGTGACCGGGCTGCTCCAGGACGGGAGCGACCGCGTCCGCGGCGTCGAGGTCAACGACGGCGAAACCGAACTCGACGCGGACTACGTCGTCAACGCCGCCGGCCCGTGGGGTCACCGCGTCGCCGCCATGGCCGGCGTCGAAGTCCCGATCCACCCGAAGAAACGCCGGACGACCATCCTCGAACCCGAGACGCCGCTGCCGGATACGGCACCGCTGACCATCGACCTCGACTCGGGAGCGTACTTCCGGCCGTGGGACGCCGACACGGCGATCGCGGGCGGTCACTTCGAGGCGAACGACCCCGACGTCGACCCCGACGACCCCGACTCCTTCGAGGACGACCTGCCGCTCGAGTTCGTCGAGCGGGCGATGACCGAACTCGAGAAGATGGCCGACTACTTCGGGATGGAGACGAAGGTCGTCCGCGGGTGGTCGGGCGTCTACGCCATCACGCCCTCGAATCACCCCATCATCGAGGAGAGCGTCCCCGGCTTCGTCAACGACGTCGGCCACTCCGGCCGCGCGTTCATGCACTCGCCCGCCACCGGGCAGATCGTGGCGGACCTGGTGGTCGACGGCGAGACCGACCTCGTGGACACGACGGCGCTGCGGACCGACGGCCTGCAGGACCGCCGCGGACAGCTCCCCATCCCGTACCGGCAGGACACCTACGAGTGAATGGCCGACGCGTACGATCCCGAGACGGTTCGCCGGAAGCTCGACGCGTTTCCCGAACTGTTCGCGGACCACCGCGTCGTGGAGATTCCCGACGCGATCGCGGCCGACCGCGGCACGCACGAACCCGGCGAGACGCTGTTCGTCGCGCGCGTCCGCGAGGTCGACGAATCGACGATCGAACTGGCCGACGTCTACCGCGTGACCGAACGGCCCGACGGTACGCCAGGTAGCGAGCCCGCACCACACCTCTACTTCGTCGCCAAGCAGTGGACGGACGTCCGCTTCGACCGCGCGGACGTGCAGGTGGGCACGTAGGTCCGAACGACCCGCCGACCGCGCCCGTCGGCGTGCGCTGACGCGTTCGCACCGCACTGTCAGTTTTAAGGTGGTGCGTGCGTCAATGGCACGCATGAACGCTCCGGCACCGACTGACCACTACGACGTCGTCGTGGTCGGCGGCGGCATCACCGGCTGTGCGAGCGCCTGGCGACTCGCACGCGACCACGACGTCGCGCTCGTCGAGAAGGGACAGATAGCGGGCGAGGCCTCGGGGCTGGCGGCCGGCCTCATCTCGCCGTCGAAGTTCTACCCCGAACGGCCCGACGTCGCCCACCACATCAACGAGTTCTTCCGCGAGTTCGACGGCACCGGCGACTTCGAGTTCACGCCTCGACCGCGGGTCGGCCTCATCGTCGACGAGCTAGAAGACGAGGCCCGCGAACGCGCCGCGTTCCTGGCCGATCACGGCCTGGAGACGGAGTTTCTCGACCCCGAGACGGTCGCCGAGCGGTACCCGCAGCTCTCGACGGACGGGTTCGTCGGGGCCGTCGAGTACGCCGACCACGGGTGGGTCGATCCATACACGCTGACGACGACGTACCAGACGGAGGCGGCCGACCGCGGGGCCGACGTCTTCACCCACACCGAGGTGTCGGAGTTGCTGGTCGAGAGCGGGCGCGTCCGCGGCGTCGAAACCGACGACGGCGAGGTGTACGGCGACCACGTCGTTCTGGCGACCGGCTGGCGGACGCCCTACATCGTCGAAGAATGGATCGGACTGCCGATCAAACCGTTCAAACTCCAGGCGCTCACGCTCGACCACGAGTTCGCGGACGGCTGGGAGGACGAGTTTCCCATCGCACACGTCGAACACGAGGGAATGTACGTGCGCCCGGAGCACAACGGCCGCCTGCTCGTGGGCGACGGCTTCCGCGAGGTCGAACACCCGGAGCCACAGAGCGGCGGCGTCGACGCCGACGAGCAGTTCCACCGCGACGTGGCCCGAGTGGTCCCGGACTTCGTCCCGGGACTGGGCAAGACCGAGGTGGTCAACGACTGGGCGGGCATCGAGGGGATGGTCCCGGACGTCCAGCCGGTCGTTGACGCGCCGGCGGCGACGCCGGACGGCCTCGTCGTCGCGCAGGCGTCGACGCTGGGCATCCTGAGTTCGCCCGCACTCTCGACGGCGGTGCGCTCGCTAGTGACCGGCGAGTCGTGTCCGTTCGACCTGGAACCGTTCGCTGCCGACCGCTTCGAGATCACGACGCCCGACTGGGGCAAAGACGCGCTACCGACGTACTTCGAGGAGGAACTGTGAGGACGCCGGGTGCGTGACGCGTCGGATCGTTCGGGGAACGTAACGCGTCGGATCGTTCGGGGAACGGGTTTCGACGACTGTCGAAACACAGCCCGACGTTTATCGCAAAGGTTTATGGACGAGTTCGGTGTACAGGCGTGTATGAGCCATTACCGGTTCGACGACCAACGATTCGATAGCTGTCCACGCTGCCGTGCGGTAGTCGACCACGACGGCGGCCTCGCGACCTGTACGGAGTGCGATTGGGTACGAAAGCACCCGGCCGATTGAGTGCCGTCGATAAATATATATGATTGTGCGTGACAATGTCGTACGTGCGACGGCGACGGTCTGCGGGAGATGGGATCAGCGTCTGTACTGCCCACGCCGGGGTGTGAACGGGGTCGAACGATCGCAGACGCCGCCGCCGCACGAGACCGAGAGCGGCCCCCACCCGACCGCGTTCGGTCTCCGCTCCACCACCGGATTCGCTCGCGTCGCCGGTGGAACGGACTGGAGCGACGTGACGGTCCGATGACGAGTCGGGACGACGAGACTGTCCGGAGACGAGTCGGGACGACAAGACAGGGAAGGATCGTCGATCGATGCTGGACGGGGGTTCCGGCACCCGAAAATATCGGGCCAGTACCGTTTCCTCGTTATCAGGCCAGTGCCGTTTCCTTGCCCTCGTCGACGTACTCGCGGAGCTGGCGGCGAACGTCCTCGTCCATCGGCGGCCGCTCGTACTCCTCGAGCAGTTCGTTCACCCGGTCGTACGCCCGCGCAAAGGCGTCCTTCGAGCCGCCGCTCTCCCAGTCGTCGTAGGACTCGTGGTTGAACAGGTCCGGCATGTAGTGGGAGGTTTCGCAGTGGTCGAGGGTATGGCGCTTGTTGAGGAAGTGGCCGCCGGGTTCGACCTCCGCGATGAGGTCCGTGGCGAACGACTCCGCGTCGAGGTCGTAGCCGCGCTGGAGGCGCTGGACGTACCGGATGCGCTCGCAGTCAAGCACGTACTTCTCGGGCGAGACCGTGGAGTAGGAGTTGAGGATGCCCGCTGCATGCAACACGAAGTCGACGTCGCTCAACAGCGTCGTCATCAACTGCATCATCGACTCCGCGCCGGCCTGGTCGTCGACCGTCTTCGAGTCGTTCAGCGTGCCGCCGGCCCGCGAGGGAATGTCGTAGTAGCGTCCCATCTGGGCGGCGTAGGAGACGAACAGCGCGCCCTCGGGACTGCCGATCGAAAACGAACCGTACCGGACGTCGACGTTCGAGGAGGGGAGCCCGTAGACGACCGGCGTCCCGGGATTGACGAGTTGGGCGATAGTGATGCCCGTCAGGATCTCGGCGTTGGCAAGCGCCATCGAGCCCGCCAGCGTCGAGGGACCGGAGGCGTTGGCCATTACGGCGGGAGAGATGAGCGTCGGCTGGCCGGCCTTCGCGTACTCCACGAGTCCGCCGGTCATCCGCGTGTCTAGCGTCCGCGGCGAGACGGTGTTGATGATTCCGGTCATGTAGGGCTTGCTCAACTCGCGGTCGTCGTTGGCGATGCCGACCATCTCCAGGCTGGCCCGGGCGCGGTCCTCGCCGTAGGTCGAACCCATGACCGGCTTGTCGGTCAGTTCCAGCGACCGCCGAACCATCTCGTAGTGTTTGACCTCCTGGGGAACGTCGGTCGGTTCACAGAGGTTGTAACCCGTACACCCGATGACGTCCTGCATCTGGGCGATTTTCGCGAGGTCCTCGTAGTCGTCGATCGTCGACGACCGGCGGCCCTCGTCGTACCGGAGGACGTTGGGAGCCCCGTACGTCGACGTCAGCGTCGTGTCGCCGTCGCCGACGCCCGCGTTCCGGTCGGGGTTCCGGCCGTGGAGCGTGAACGACGAGGGAGGCTTCCCGAGACAGTCCTCGACGAGGCTCTCGGGCACTTCGACGATTTCCGACTCGTCGTCGACGCGTGCGCCGGCGTCGGCGAGGTACTCGCGGGCCTCCTCGTGAGCCACCTTGATGCCGACGTCTTCGATGATCTCGATCGAGACGTCGTGAATCGCGTCGAGACCGTCCTCGGTGAGCTTCTCGAGCGGGGGCGCATCGACTGTCGAAAGGTCGTGCGTCATCGTCTGTTGGATTATTCGGCGGCCCGGACATATAGTTGTGTGTTGGCATTTCGATACGAGCGCGCCGGACGACCCGGCGCGTGGTTCACGCAATCGAGACGACGTGCCGAATCGGCCACCCGGCCGAGACGGCGTGCGGAACGGACACCACATCCGTCCGTGTATGTGTGTGACGGCGATACCTATATGCGAATCGAGCGAGACGTGAGAACACATGCTGCACATGAAAGGGCCGCTGCTGACGATCGACGTCGGCGAGCGGCGCGTGGAGACGACAGACATCGACGAGATACTGCGCCAGTTCGTCGGCGGCAGAGGGCTGAACGCTCGGCTGGCACACGAGCGGATTCCCTTCGACGCTGACCCTTACGGACCGGAAAACAGCGTGTTCTTCGCGACCGGGCCGATGCAGGCGTCGAACATGAGCTACACCGGCCGGACGGCGGCGACGAGTGTCTCGCCGCTGACGAACGGGCTGGCCTCGTCCAACGCGGGCGGATACCTCTCGCGGCCGCTGCAGGACACCGGCTACGCGGCCGTCGAGATCACCGGGACGAGTCCCGAACTGCTGGCGGTACACGTCTCCGACGACGGCGTCGAGTTCCGGGAGGTGCCCGACCTGGCGGGCGCGACGGTCCCCGAGACGTCCACGGCGATGGCCGAGGAGGGGTACGGGCCCGAGAGCCTGGCGACGATCGGCCCGGCTGGCGAAAACCGGGTCCGATACGCCGCCATCATGACCTACAATCACCGCGCGTTCGGGCGCGGGGGACTCGGTGCGGTGCTGGGCGCGAAGAACGTCAAGTGCGTCAGTTTCGACGGCGACTCGGGGCCGGACGTCGAGGTGCCCGACGTGGCACGCGAGGTGACCCGTGACGCCGCCACCGACGACCACATCATGAAACGGCAGGGCACCGCCTTCGAGACGGAGTGGGTCAACGACGAACTGTCGTTGCCGACGCGGTACTTCGAGCGCACGGACTTCGACGAGGGCGTCGACGGGATCAGCGGCGACCGCGTCGAGGAGCGCAAGACCGGCAAGGCGACCTGTTCGGCCTGTACCTTCGCCTGCAAGCTCCCGACCGCCGACGAGGAGACCGGCCTCGAAACCGAGGGCCCCGAGTTCGAGACCGTCTTCGCGTTCGGCTCGAATCAGCTCATAGACGACATCGTGTCGGTGATGAAGTCAAACGATCTCTGTGACACCTACGGGCTCGACACCATCAGCACGGGCGTGTCCATCGCGGCCTACCTGAAGGCCAACGACGAGTTCGGCAACTCCGAACTCGTCCACGACCTCATCGAGCAGATCGCCCACCGCGAGGGCGACGGCGACCTGCTCGCGGAGGGCGTCGACCGCTTCGCCGACGAACTGGGTGTGAAAAACTGGACGGTCAAGGGACTCGAGTTCCCCGCCCACGACGGGCGCGTGAGTCACGGCCTCGCGCTCAGTTACTGCACCGCCAACCGCGGGGCCGACCACATGTACTCCGCGATGAACATCTACGACTACTTCCAGGCCGACGAGCCGTCGACGCTCGAGGGCAAACCCGACATCCTCCCCGAGGTCGAAAACCAGAAGGCCGTCAACGACAGCGCCATCTTCTGTCGATTCTCGCGCAACCACGTGCTCGAGACGTGGGACGGCGAGGACCACCGCGACCGCTACACCGCGCTGCTCGATGCCACCTACGACGAACTGATGGACCTGGGAAGCCGCGTCGTCGAACTCGAACGGCACTTCAACAACCAGCGCGGCTACGACCGGGCGGCTGACACGCTCCCGTACGACATTCCCGGCATCGAGGACGGGTTAGACCGCTACTACGACCTCCGGGGCTGGAACCGGGACGGCACCGTTCCCGACGAGAACGTCGCCGCGTACACCTGAACGGGACACGAAACGAATCACACGCCCGCAAACGCACGAAACAGGAAGTCGGTGTTTTCACGGATCGCCGGCGGCGGCGTGCCCGTTCGGGTCGTCCGCGAAGCGATCCAGCGAGAAGTACTCCAGGTCGGCGACGTCGCTGTCGCCGTCGACGACGAGGTCGGTCATCATCGTTCCCACGGCCGGTGCTTGCTTGAAGCCGTGGCCGGAGAAGCCACAGGCGAAGTAACAGCCACTGGGACCGGCCTGATCGAGGACGAAGTCGCGGTCGGGCGTCTCCGAGTAGACGCCGCAGTACTGGCCGCGCAGGCGGGCGTCCGCCAGGTCGGGGACGAACGCCGAGAGGTCGTCGACGAGGTCGAGGACGACGTCCTCGTCGGGGTCGGGCTTGTAGGTGTCCGGGTCGACGGCGTCGCCGGAGTGATGGGTCGCGATCAACACGCCGTCGCCGAAGTCCGGCCGCATGTACCAGTCGGAACCGGGTTCACTCGTCGTGGGGAGGTCCTCGAGGGACTCGGCGACGAAGTCGGCGGGCGGGTCGAGCAGGAGTATCTGCTCGCGGCTGGGTTGGATGGGGATCTCGACGCCCACGCTGTCGGCCAGTTGGGGCGTCCACGGCCCCGCGGCCACCACGACGTCGTCGGTCGAGACGGTCCCGGCGTCGGTGTCGACGCCGGTAACGCTGTCGTCGTCGACGACGACGTCCTCGACTTCGACGCCGGTGACGACGGTCGCACCGGCCGCCTGCGCCGCGCGTGCGAACCCGCCGGCGACGTCCGTCGCGTCCGAGTAGGCGGCGTCGTCGTCGCTGACGGCGAAGTCGACGTCGTCCAGCGCCAGCATCGGATACCGGTCGGGGAGTTCGTCGCGCTCGTAGCGGCTCACCGAGACGTCGAGTCCGGACAGGACGTCGTAGCCCGCCTGCGCTACGTCCCCGGACGGTTCGCCCTCCCGGCCCATGCGGACGAGCGGGTTGGGTTCGTAGGCGATGGACTCGCCGGTCTCGTCCTCGAAGTTCCGGTAGAACTCGTGGCTCCAGGCGGCCATCCGCGAGTAGATATCTCGGTCGCCGTAGATGTGTCTGATGATGGCCGACGAATCGCCCGTCGACCCGGCCGCGACGGCGTCGCGTTCCAGAAGCACCACGTCCAGATCGGTCGTCGTACTGAGAAAGTAGGCGGTACCCGTCCCGATGACACCCCCGCCGACGACCGTCACGTCGACGGCCCTCGGCAGGCGATCTGCTGCGTCCATGCGTATCGAGAAAGCACGGGCCCGGATAAAAAGCTACCCCCCTCGACAGTTCACGCCCGGCGAGCGGGCCCCGCCGACCACTTGCGTGGTCAGGCTGAGTTCGTCGCCGTCGGCGACGGCGTCCTCGAGCGAGACGTTGGTCCGATTCTTGCGGACGACGGCGGTCGCCGCGAGCGTGCCGTCGTCGTCGAGGAGGTGCTCCTCGAGCGACGGAAACTCCACGAACAGGTCCTCGAGCACGTCACCGACGGTCGCTCCGTCGGAAACCGTCCGCGTCAGCGTCTTCGTCCCGACGACGTCACGGGGGTGGGCGTACAACCGAAGTGCGACTTCGACGGTCATGCGTGGACGTACGTGCGCCGCGACAAAGCGGTTTGGTTCCCGGGAATCGACGTCCGCCCTCGCGGACCAAACGGTTCCGCCAACTCCACCGATTTCGGTCCGCTCACCGCCCGACCGCAAGAGTTTGCAGATGGTGAACGATATCCTAAACGGCTCCACTCGACGATTCGCGCATAAACGCCGCCATTAACCCCTGAAACGACGATTTCGTAGAATTCAAACATCCGAACTTATAATCATGATATTATCCATGCGCAAACGAATTTGCCGGCCGCGGGGTTTGGTGATTACACCCATAAACATGTAATGGACCGTTGTATTCGTCGTCGAGGTGACGAATACAGTTCGGCCGGCAAAACGAAGTGCCGGACTTCACGGGTGAACGGCACGGTTCGACGTCAGCGGAGGTATAGTATTTGTGACGTGCAAACGCCTAAGTGTGAGGGGGATGCTACTACACCACATGACAGACGGCACGCCCCGAACGCTCAAGACGGTGGAAACGACGGTAGAGATCATCCGCGAACTCGAACGACAGGACGGGAGCACCGTCACCGAACTCGCCGGCCGGCTAGACCTCTCGAAAGGTGGCGTCTACAATCACCTCGCGACGCTTCGTCAGCAACGACTCGTCGTCAAGGACGGCGACACCTATCGACTGGGGTTGCACTTCCAGACGCTCGGCGAGTACGTCAAGTACAACACGCCGCTGTACAGCGCGGGAAAGGACGAAATAGACGACCTCGCCGAAGAGACCGGAGAGTACGCCCACCTCATGGCCGAGGAGCACGGCCAGGGAATCCACATCTACAAGGCCAGCGCCGAGCGGGCGGTCGGTGACCGCTACCACCAGGCGAACCTCCAGCGGCCGGACCACCTGCATTATTCCTCGACCGGCAAGGCGGTGCTGGCACACCTCCCGGAGTCGAAAGTCGACCGGATCGTCGACGAGCACGGCCTCCCGCGGCGAACGGAACACACCATCACCGACCGCGACGAACTGTTCGCGGAACTCGAACGGATTCGCGACCGCGGCTACGCGACCAACGACGAGGAAGAGATTCCGGGACTGCGAGCGGTCGGCGCACCGATCAAAAGTAGCGACGGCGACGTACTCGGTTCGATTAGCGTCTCGGCCCCGGTCAGCCGACTCCAGGGCGACCGCTTCGAAACCGAGTTGCCCGAAACCGTCGTGCAGACGGCCAACGTCATCGAACTCAACCTCGAAACGTCGTCGATGGAGTGAATCTCCGTTTCGACGACCCACCGGTCCCGAGTGTCGCCGAGCCGCCTCAGAGTTCGGCGATGCGCTGGTAGTCGTCCGACAGCGCCGCGGCGTCCTCGGGCAGCAGCGCGACGATCAGGTAGTCGGGATAGTCCGAGAGGTACTCCACCAGCGCGGCGATGCGGTCGGAGTCGATGGCCTCCAGGGAGTCTAGCAGCATGAACGGGACCGTCTCGTACACCTCGTGGACGAGGTAGCCCGCCAGCGCGAACACGAGTCCCGTCACCTCGCGCTCGCTCTCGCTGAGGTTGTCGACGGTGTCCTCGTAGGTCGTGCCCGACTCCGTCGACCGGACGATGTGCAACTCGAACTGACTTTTGGTCACCTTGCGTCGCCCCTCGCGAACCTCGCGTTCGAGCCGTTCGAGCCAGATGCGGTCGATGTTGTCGTAATCGAGCACGTCGAGTACGGTCGCCATGTGGTCGTTGAACTCCTCGACGGCCTGCCGTTCGACGTCGTCGACCTTCGTCCTGAGTTCGGCGACCTGTTCGGAGATTTCCTCGCGGCGCGCTTGCAGGTCGTCCTGTTGTTCGACGTGTGACTCGATGTCGGTAATTTCGTCCTCGACGTCGTCGAGGTCGCTCTCGAGTCGTCCGATCTCGAACTCTAGCTGGTTGGCCTGCTTGTGGGCGTCGAGCAGGTCGCCGTAGGCGTCGTCGTCGTCCTCTAGGTCCTCGACGTCGGCCTCGAGGTCCTCGATGTCCTCGGTCAGGTCGTCGCGGCGGTCCTGAAGGCGCTCGATCGCCGATTCGCGGTCGTCGACCTGGCGTTCGAGGTCACGGAGCTGGCGGTCGATCTCCTCGCGGCGGCGCTGTTTTCGTTGCAGGTCCGTCTTGCGCTCGCGCAGTTCCTCGAGTTCGGTCTCGACCTCGTTTCGCTGTTCGATCTTCTCGCTGCTGAGCGAGCGCAGTTGATCGAGGGTGCCCTCGATGCGCCCCCGTTCGACCTCGGTCCCGCAGGTCCAGCAGGTCACCGTCTCGTCGTCGAGCAATTGATCGGTGAGTTCCCCCTCGTCGTCGGTCAGGGCGTCGAGCAGTTCGTCGTCGCTCTCCTGGACCATCTCCTCGTTGAACTGGATGAGATTGTGCAGGTCGCTGATGACGGTGTCGAGCCGTTCCTTGCGCTGGCGGAGGCGCGACAGTTCGGAATCGACGTCCTCGACGTCACCGACGGGCGTGTCGGGCAGTTCGTCCTGTTCGTCGAGGAGGTCGTTTCGCTCCTGGCGGAGTTCGGTGAGACTCTCGCGTTCGGTCTCTAGTTCGTAGCGGACGTCCTCGAGAGTCGACCGCTTGTCCTGCAGATCGTCGAACTTGTCGTCGAGTTCCTGGCGCTGTTCGCGCCGCGTCTCGACGTCGACCTCGGCGGCTTCGAGTTCCTCCTCGGTCTCCTCGAGTTCGGCGCGTTTGTCCTCGATGTCCTCGCGAAGTTGCGTCCGTCGCTCTTCGAGGGTCGGAAGCTTCCCCTGCAGGTTCTGTATCTCCTCTAGCTCGTCGTCGATGTCCCGGCGTTCCTCGACGAGTCGGTCGATTTCCGCGCGTATCTCTTCGATGTCGACCGGACGCATGATGACGTCCCGGAGGTCCTCGCTGCGCGCGACCGCCCTGCGTGCCTCGTTGGATTCGAGCAGGAACGCGAACAGGTCCGCGACCGTCGGATCGTCGAGGTAGGGCTCGCCGTCGGCGATCGGCGAGCCGTTCACGCGTTCGAACTCGCGCGTGTAGGTCTCGTCGCCGAGGTGGAGTTCGACGGCGGCCTCTTCGGCGTCGGCCTTCATCGAGACGTCGTCGCTGCCGCAGGCGGCCATGATCGCCTGCAGGAACGACGTCCGGTTCGTGGCGTTTCGACCCGCCAGAACGGTCACACCGGGCGTAAAGGAGACTTCCGTGCGGTCGATACCGCCGATGTTGTGCACGTTCGCTATCGCTTTCTCCTGGAGCTGTGGATTCATTCTCTATGGACACCAATCGGCCACGACGTGATAATGGTTTCCCCTTGGATCGACGGACGTGCGAGCGCCGGCACCCGAAGCGAGTTCCGTCGAGTCATAGTCTTACGTCGAGTCACAGTCACACCCGCGGTTCGAGAGCAATTCGTCGACGGTGTAGGTGCTGTTGCAGTCGCTGCAGGTGACCCGGACGGACACGACGACGCTGAACGGGCCGAGGGTAATCCGGTCGGTGTCGGTGAGGTTCTGCAGCGTCCGCCGCGTGATCGCCTCGAGCCGCGATCGCATCTTTCGGATCGTCTCGGCGTCGGCCTCGACCTTCTGGTCGTCGTCCTCGGTGGGCTGGGAGACGCCCCGGTACTTCCGGAGGTAGGTGTGAATCGCCTGATGAGAGACGAAGTCCGTCGACAGCGATTTCACGTCGATACCCTCGCCCTCGAGCGATCGGCTGGCCCGCGTCCGTTCGCCCTCGCTGACGTCGTCGTCGGTCAGGAGCCGGTAGAAGTTCTGCACTTCTCCGTCCAGCGGCGACTGCCCGGTCGATTCGAGGGCGCTTCGGAGCAGCCGGCGATTGAACCAGTCCGCCAGATCCCGCAGGCTCTCGCGCTCGCCGTCTTCGCCCAACCACCGCCGTTCGAGTTCGCCACCCGTCCCGTCGAGGTCGTACTCCTCGATGAGTCGCCCGACCTTCGATCGGCGACCGGATCCGTTCGTCCGTCCCGAATTGGAAGCATCATCGACCATTCGATAGGAGCGTTACCGCCGAAACAGTAAAACAGTTTGGTACGACGTTTCGGGTTCACGTTACAGTAGTATCTGTGTAACACCACGCAATCGATACTAACAGTTAGATGCTATATAAAACATAGACATACCGATTGTTTCTAGCGGCGTTCCCATTGATATATATTTCAAGATCATAATGACACATTAATCGGATAATTCACCTATAAGCGACGTATTAGAGTTTGTTTTTTGTTATTATGTGGGATAAATCGTTTTTACATTGATAGCAGTTTTTCGCCGCATATAAGATTTCTTACTTTAAATATGGCATTTATTACATACACTGGCACGGGACGGTAGAACGGCAGCGTATCAAAACCGATAAAATCGGGTTCGGGAAAGGATTCGTCATGGACGTCGAATCCACAACCGACCCCACGCCGTGGCCGTCCTGGTCGACGGTTCGAGGACCGTGGGGAATGCTCGCGGGCGCGTGGACGATGTTCCTGTTCGTCGGTGCGTACGCGATCACGCCGTCGAGTCTCCTGCCGGTCGTCATGGCCGATTTCGGCATCCAGGAGGCGGCCGCGGCGTGGATCATCACGATGCCACAGGTGGCTGCGACCGTCGTCGGCCTCCCCATCGGGATGTACCTCGACCGCGTCGACAACCGCCTCGCCATCGCGTTCGCGACGGGCACGTTGCTAGTGGCCGGCCTCGGGGGATGGCTCGCGGGGTCGGCGACGGCCTACTGGTGGCTGCTCGCGACCCGGTTGGCCGGCGGAGTGGCGCTGTTTATCCTCTGGACGGCCTCGACGAACCTCCTGAGCGACGCGTTTCCGGCGGGGAGCCAGGGGACGGCGGTTTCGCTGTTTACGACCGGGTACCCGATGGGCTACGCGTTCGGGCAGGTCGCCGGCCCCGCACTGAACACGGTGGTCCCCTGGTCGTCCATCTTCGCGATTTACAGTGTGCTCACAGCGGGCGCGTTCGGCGTCTTCTGGCTGACCGGCGAGGACGTCGTCGAGGGTAGCGCTGGCGACGCAGCGTCGACGCCGACGCTGTCGGACTTCGGGCAGGTCCTGACGAACCGCGGGGTCTGGGGAGTCTGTACGCTGTCGCTGCTGATGTACACCCTCTACATGATCTTCAACGGGTGGATGCCGACGTACGTCGCCGACACGCTGTCGGTGTCGCTCACCAGAGCGGGAGCGTACACCGCGCTGTTTCCCGCCATCGGACTGGCCGCCCGACCGATGGGCGGCGTCCTCTCAGACCGACTATTCGATCGGCGGCGACGTCCCGTGCTACTCGTTGGATTCGGTGCGACCGCCGCCCTCGTCGCCGCCACCGCGTTCGGGACCAGCGCCGTTGCGCTCGTCGGCGGCCTGGTTGCGACGGGATTCGTCCTACAACTGCCCCTCGGACTGCTGTACGCGTACGTTCAGGACTTCGTCGACGACGGCGTGGCTTCGACCGCCATCGCCGCCGTCAGCGTCGTGGGGTGGCTCGGCGCTTTCGCCGGCCCCGTCGTCGCCGGCGCGCTCATCGAAGCCACCGGTCGTTACGTCGCCGTGTTTGCCCTCTCGGTCGCGCTCGCCGTTGGCGGCACCGCGGTCGCCGCCCTCGTCGCCGATCCCCGTGCGCACGCACGATGACGGTCGCGAAACGGTGGTGAATGGCGCTCGCGAACACGCGGACAGAAGGGACTCGAAAAACGTGCGTCGTTACCCGAGGACGTACGAGAGCACGGGATACCGTTCGACGAGGGCCTTGCCGCCCACGTCGAGCCGTTCGACGAGCGCGTCCAGCCCGAGGATGCGACCCGCACCGAAGGCGGCGATCGCCAGGAACACGAGCATGTACGCGAAGTCACCGTTGATGATGCCGTGTGCGACGTCCCAGTTGCCGAAGTAGAACATTAGCATCATGAACGCGCCCCAGAACGCGGCCAGACGGGTGACCGCGCCCACGAGGACGGCGATGCCGACGAGCAGTTCGCCCCACGGAATCGCGACCGCGAGGAAGTCCGCGAACCACGGCGTCGACCCCATCCACTGGAAGGTTCCGTACATGGGGCTCGCCTTCGGGACTGCGTGCAGCAGGTACCCGCTCGCGCTGAACGGCTCCGCCGCGACGAGTTTACCGAACCCCGCGTGCAGGAACGCATAGCCCATCATGACCCGCAGCGCCAGGACGAACCAGGCGCTCAGGCTGTGGGCCTTCCCGTGGACGGTCAGTCCGGCGATCGTGCTCTCGAATTCGTTGCTTGCTTGCGTCTTCGTCGACATACTATTGTACCTCTAAATATACGTACGCTGAGGAGTATTATATAGTCGTATTGCTGTTCTCTACATCCGAGAAACCGATTTCACGGATTAATATTCAATCTGTGAATTATTA
Source organism: Haloarculaceae archaeon (assembly GCA_042217765.1). GTDB lineage: Archaea > Halobacteriota > Halobacteria > Halobacteriales > Haloarculaceae > JARUKX01. The sequence goes on from JBDGSB010000095.1 coordinate 18,389, forward strand.
CCTGGAATCTCATAATTCGAGAATGCGGACACGGGCTCCCGAATTCGAAGCGGGCGACGAGCGGACCTGGAATCTCGGTAGCGGCCGGCGACGAGCGAACCGACGGAACCGTCGCCGTCCCGTCCTCGTCGCGTTCGTCGACCGCCGGGAGTTCGACACCCTTAAAGACGCCCGGGAGATACGTCGTCGTAACTCGCTGGCGGCGGGCACCAGCGGGCACCTGCTCGACGCAGGCCGGTATGTGGCCGGGGAACGGCCGAGCACCTCCGGGGACGACGACGTCGCCGGACGCGGCCGACCGGCTGAACCACGCAACGCCCGAGGTGAAAACATGGCACGAAGCTTCTACTCGCACATCCGGGACGCCTGGAAGGACCCGGACGACGGCAAGCTAGCGGAACTGCAGTGGCAACGAAAACAGCAGTGGCGCGAGGAGGGCGCGATCGAACGCGTCGAACGGCCGACACGCCTCGACAGGGCGCGATCGCTGGGCTACAAGGCCAAACAGGGCGTCGTGGTCGCGCGAGTCAGCGTCCGCAAGGGCAGCGCCCGCAAACAGCGGTTCACCGCCGGCCGGCGCAGCAAGCGCCAGGGTGTGAACCGCATCACGCGCCGGAAGAACCTCCAGCGCGTCGCCGAGGAGCGCGCGACCCGGAAGTACCGGAACCTCCGCGTGCTGAACTCCTACTGGGTCGGCGAGGACGGCAGTCAGAAGTGGTTCGAGATCATCCTGCTCGATCCGAACCACCCGGCCATCGAGAACGACGACGACCTCAACTGGATCTGCGACGACACCCACGACGGCCGGGCGCTGCGCGGACTGACCAGCGCTGGCCGCCGCGGCCGTGGCCTCCAGAACCGCGGCAAGGGCGCGGAACACACCCGTCCCAGCGTCAACAGCGGGACGAATCGCGGCAAGTAAGCCGCGACGCAGTCACCGTCCGACCGCACGTCTCCGGTCCACGACGACCATCACGGGACGTGGTTCTAGTCTTCGAAGAACGCCTCCACGAGCTTGCGCTCGGCGGCCCGGAGGTGCTGGTGGTAGGTGGCCGGCGAGACGTCCATCGACTCGGCCAGTTCCTCACCGGAGATACCGCGGGGCCACTCGAAGAATCCGCCGGCGAAGGCTTTGCGTAGCGCCATCGTCTGGCGGTCGGTGAGTCGGTCGGCCAGGTCGGCCATGAACTCGCGTTTGGTCCGGCCGGGACGTTCGGCCTCTCGATAGGCGAGCAACTCGACCCGGTCGTAGGCCGCCTCGAAGCGGTCGGTGACTTCCCTGACGTCGGCAGTCGAGGGCAACTCCGCGCGGACGTAGACGCGGCCGTCCTCGACGGTCAGCTCTTTGGTCTCGCCGCCGTAGTCGGCCAGCAACGAGACGACGGGCGGATCGGTAACGACGAACTCGAACCGCGCGGCGTCGCCGTGGTCGGTGAGGTACGTCGCGCGCTCGACGTCGGACCGGTCGGCCGCGAACGCCAGGACGTCCGCGCGGTCGCCACCGGTCACGTCGAAGAACGTCGCCGTCGTCCCGTCGGGTTGCTGGATGGACCCGTGGTACTCTAGCGCACAGCCCAGCGCCGTCGACAGCCCCACGAAGAAAGCGTCGGCGTCGGTGAGTTCGAACTCGAGTTCGGTCACCCGGTCGGCCGTGAGCAGTTGTCGCGTCTCGCGCGCGTTGATGGCCGTCGAGATGGCGGTCCCGAGCGCGTGCAACACGGCCGTCTCGCGGTCGTCGAAGACGTTCGTCTCGGCCGCGTAGACGTGCAACACGCCGTAGAAGGCGTCGTTGTAGACCAGCGGAATCGCCGCCACGGCCCCCGGTTGGTCGCCGCACACCCGGCGGTGGAGCGAGTCGTCGGGCAACGTCGCGACGTCCTGGACGGTCTGGATCGTCCCGGTCCGGGCGGCGCGCGCGGTCGGGTCGTCGGCGTCCGCGGCCAGCGACACCGTCGCGTCGTCGGGCAACAGGTCCGCGCCAGCGCACTCGCTGACGGACAGTTCGTCGGCGACCACGTCCTCGCGGCCGACCCACGCGAGGACGTAGGGGTCGACGGCGACGATACGCTCGCAGACGCCGCGCTCGATCTCCGCGCGGGACTCGCCGTGGGTCACTGCCGCCACGACCTCCTCGACGAGGCCGTCAATGCGTTCGAGCAGGTGTTCGAGGCTCCGGCGCTCGGCGTCGAGTTGCTCGGCGCGGCGCTCGGCGGCCATCTCCGCGCGTTTCCGCTGAGTGATGTCGACGTGGGCAACGACGACGCTGCCGTCGTCCTCGTCGGGCAGCGGCGCGACCCGCATCAGGAACCACTGCTTGCGGGTGGGCGCGTGGCAGGGGTACTCCTGGGTAAACAGCGACTGCTCGCCGTGCATGACGCGTTCGATCCCGTCGACCGCCTCGCGAGCGTAGGCGTCGGCCGTCGGGTCGACGTTGTCGAAGTAGTTCTCGCCGACGACGTCCGGCGCGTCTGCGAACTCGTTCCAGGCGCGGTTGGTAAACAGGATGGTCCCGTCAGCGTCCAGCACGGCGACGTTGATCGGCAGCGTATCGAGCGTCGACCGGGCGAGCGAGTCGGCAGTCATCATGGCAACGAGCGGGAGTCGACAGCTAGTAGCGCGCACTGAAAGGTAAGCCTGGGGGTCGACGGGGACAGAACGAAAGGCCGCGGGGCATCAGGAACCGGACTTCGGGGGGTGGACGAACAGTCCGTCGGCGACAGCCAGGGCACCCACGACGGCGGCGACGACCAGCGCCGTTCGCGAGGAAATCGCCAGGACCCGACCGAGCGCCATCGCCAGCAGAAAGGCGACGGGAATGGCCGCGAGCGTGAAGTCGTATCTCGACAGCGTCCCCGGATCGAGTCGTCGGCGTCGGTTCTCGCGTGACGGTTCGCGCCCAGAGACGTCTCTGTCGAGCATCAATCGAACACCTCTCGTCGGACGATAACGTCACAATCCCACTTAAAATTTATCTTCATCGGGTTCTTCAAACCGTCAAAAAACACAGTTCAAACACTAGAGAGCGATTCGTATATTATTTTATTTGGATATGCGAATAGCTATAGCGCTGGAAGAAACGGCGAACGGGTCGCTGTTCGAACGTGATGGTCTCGACGCCAAACCCGTGAAAACCGACGCTACTCGTCGACGGCGTCGAACGCGTGAAAACGGGTGCTATTCGTCGTCGATCACTTCGAGCCCGCGGTTGTTGACCGCGGCGGGGTCCAGTCCGACCTCTTCGAGGAACTGCTTGTACTCGCGTTCGCACTTCTCGGCCGTTTTCTGGCGCTCGGAGGCCCGATCACAGAGCGCCACCAGGTCCTCGGGGACGTCGTTGGTGTGGACGATCCAGTGGTTGATGAGGTCGCTGAGCCGGCGAATGGGCGAGGTGAAGTGGCCGTAGATCTCGAAGTTGAGCGCGTGGTGGCCGCCGAAGGGGTCGTTCATGTACTTCGCGCGCGGCATGACCTTCATCACGGCCCACTGAATCTTGTCGAGTTGTCTGCCGGGGGCCTGCTCTAGCGTGGCGTTGACGGCCTTCCGGGGGTCGTCCCAGGCGTCGCCGGGGATTGAGACGCCGTCGAGTTCCTGAATCTCCTGGAGGGCCTCGTCCCACTCGTCGGGACTGGGCTGGGGGTGGACGCGGTACATCGCCTCGACGCCCCGATTCCACATGAGTTCGTGGGTGACGGCCTTGTTGGCCTTGAGCATGCACTCCTCGATGATGGTGTGTGCGCGGTCACGGGAGGGATTGAGCACGAGCGAGCCGTCCTCCTTGCGCTGTTCGTGCATCCGCTCGGCGAGTTCCCAGACGAGTTCGGTCTTCCCGTGGAGGTCCACCGTCGGGTCTTCCAGCACGTCCGCGGCGGCGCCGGGGTCGTCGAGGACGTGCTCGCACTGGGTGTAGGTGAGCCGCGCGTCGCTGCGGATGACCGACTTGTAGATGTCGATCTCCTCGTAGGACAGCGTCTCGGGGTCTAGGTGCATCTCGACGGTGTGGGCCAACCGATCCTCGTTGGGCACGAGCGAACAGACGGTCTCCGCGAGGACGGGCGGCAGCATGTGGACGGTGTAGGCCGGTAGGTAGACCGTGTTCGATCGCTGGACTGCCTCGGCCCACATCTCCGTGTCGGGCGTGACGTAGTGGGTCACGTCGGCGATGTGGACCCACAGGACGTACTCGTCGTCGCGTTTCTCGACGCTGAGGGCGTCGTCGAAGTCCTGAGCGTCGATGGGGTCGGTCGTCCAGGTCGTCATCTCCCGGAGGTCCCGGCGCTCGTCGACCTCCTCGCGGATCTCCCGGTGGATGTCCTCGGTGCGGGCCTCGGCCTCCTCGAGCACCGCCGGCGGGAAGCCGTCGGGAATCTCGAACTTCTCGAACAGTTCCTCGCGTTTGTTCTCCAGGTGACGGGCCAACTCCGCGTCGATTTCGACCGGCCCCTGACCCTCCGCGGTCCCGGCAGCGGCCTGCTCGGCGTCCTGGTCGGTAGTCATGGACGCGCCTACGATACACCGACAGTTAGGCGTATCGAAGGGACCGACGCCGCGACGAGGAACCGACGCCGCAACGAGGAACCGACGCCGCGACGGTCACTGCTCGTCGGCCGGTTCGCGCTCTTCGGCGAGTTCGACGAACTGCGAGAGAAAGGTGTTCCGGTCGGTTTCGCCGGCCTCGGCCTCGGTCAGCAGGGCTTCGAGGCCGTCGCGGGGCTGGTGACACAGCCGACGGTCGCAGGGCTTGCAGAGGTACTCGAAGTCCTTGCCGCGGCGATCCCAGCGGTCGCCCTCCTTGTCGTACTCGCGGGCGTCCTCCCGGGACAGCGTCTCCCCACAGGCGATACAGGTGACCGACGCACCGCCACGTCCCGTGCGGGGGTTCCACATACCAACCGGTTCGGGAGGTACGCACTTAGCGTTTGCCGCGCGCCGACGAGCGGACGATTTATGCCGCGAGGCGGTAACCCACGCACATGAACGTCAAGTCCCGTCACCACCTCCGCGCGGACGCCATCGACGCCATCGAGACGGCACTGTCCGAGCAGTTGGGCGTCGAGATAGACGCCGACACCTTCGAGCAGGTCGAGTTCGACGACAGCGACTGGAACGTGGTGCTGGTCGACGGCCGGCCGGAAGTGCTGTACGTCAACGACGAGCCCTTCCTGACGGTCCAGGGGGCCAACGCCCACCCGCCCGAAAAGCACGTCGTGACCGTCGACGCCGGCGCGGTGTCGTTCGTCAGCGACGGCGCGGACGTGATGCGTCCCGGCATCGTCGCGGCCGACGAGACCATCGAGGCCGGGGACCTCG
>JBDGSB010000024.1:0-23547 GCA_042217765.1 Haloarculaceae archaeon
TGCAGTTCACCAACTTCGGCAAGCCCACCGTCGTCGTCGAGGACGGCAACTACGACAACGCCGGCGAACTCCTGTTGGCCCACCAGTACAACGGCATCTCGCTGGACGTCGGCCAGGCCACCGAGGTGCTGAAACGCGTCTTCGAGCTGTGGGGCCGCCCGGTCAACCTCAAGACCATCGTCACGGAGTTCGACGAACACGACGTCGAGGTGGCCAAACGGCGCAACAAGGAACCCCAACCCGAGGAGGTCGGCAAACTCCTCCGGTACGACGGCGACGAAGTGACCGTCGAGGACCTCGAATGGGAGGCCGTCGAACACCTCGCCGCCACCGACGTCGACTACGACACCAAACCCGACGACTGGCTGGCGTGACTCGGCCCCGATACCGCCATCGCCGAATCCCATTCACGGTTCCGTTCCCGCCGTTCGATCATCGCCGCGCCGTTTTTCACGGCGGGTCGCATCCTCCCGCCCATGTCGCGCCACGAGTTCACCGTCTCGACCGACGAGCGACTCGACGTCGTCGACGTGACCGACCGCGTCTCCGCGGCCCTCCCGAAGGAGGCCGGCGGGACCGCGACCGTCTTCGTCGAACACACCACCGCCGGCCTCGTCGTCCAGGAGGCCGAACCCCGACTGCTGGCGGACCTGCGGTCGTTCCTACGCGAGACCGTCTCCGACTCCGGGTGGCGACACGACGAACTCGACGGCAACGCCGACTCGCACCTCCGGGCGACGCTTCTGGGGCCGGACGTCACCGTCCCCGTCTCGGGCGGGTCGCCCGACCTCGGCCGGTGGCAGTCGATCCTGCTGGTCGACTGCGACGGCCCACGGACGCGGACCGTGACGGTCGTTACGTGATGACGATCACGAGAAAAGGAGAGCCGTCCGACCGGGAAGCGAGGTTCCGACGGGACGGGTGGGGCCCGTCTGGGGACCGGGCTACGGTGGCCCGTTACCGCGGGGCGTCGCGGGTTTGACGTTCACCGAGTACGCTTTCTTGGTCGTTCCGTTGAAGGATCCCTCGCCGCACTCACGTACGTTGTGGAGTACGTGGAGTGCGTCCGAGTCTCCAGCGTCGTCGACAGAGCGCCCCATCGGTAGATAGAGGGCCGCCTTGTGTTCGTTCGACGCACTACTCGTGTATCCTTCTTCGATTATCTGCCAGTACTGGAAGACCTTTGGATTGTTGTCGTTGTTACAGTTTGGGGAAATTTCCAGCTCGTACGAGTCAGACGTCTGGTTGATGAAGAACGTCTTCTCGTCGAATCCGTCGTTCTCGATGGCGTTGGCCGACATGAATCCACGCCCGCCGCTCGCGGTCGCGCTTCCGGTCGCCAGACCGCCGACGACGAGGCCGCCGGATACGAGGGCGCTTTTCTTCAGTACGCTCCGTCTCGATACGGGTGTTTTGCGATCACTCACTTTGACCACGCCCCCTGAGAGGGGCATCCGCCACCGATGGGGCAGTGACCCTTTGTTATTCAGATCGAAATGTATCTAACAGTGTCTTAGGTACTGAGAGGTTTCTGTAACCAATACGTAGTGATTGATACACAATACGAATGGCGGCAGTCTTCGACGGGGACTTCGGTCCGGAACGCGCCGACCGAGACAATCGGTACGTACGAATCGACAACCGCGATCTACCGCACAGTTCACGATTGAGTGCCGGCCGCGGTATGGCCGGCGTACTCCCACCGCGTCGAGCGCCACAGAAACAATGCCGGATTACGGCCCGGTAACGACGACCTGTTTCTTCGACCGCTGTCCGACCACGAGAATTCGCGGAAGAGTTTTGTCAGATACGGTGGAATATGGCGACATGGTCCTCCCCGCCCTCCAGGTCGGCCTGCCCGGTGCCGTCGAACTACTCGTGATCCTGTTCATGCTGTTTTTCTCGTTCGTGATCCCGCTGGTCGTCGCGTTTCTCATCTATCGCGACGCGAAGGGCCGTGGCAGTGGCCACGCGCTCGCGTGGGGCGTCGGCGCGTTCTTCGGCAGCCTCGTCGTCTGGATTCTGTACTACGTCGTGCGCGACGAGGTCGGATAGCGCGACCTGCCGCGGGGACGGAACGAGACGGTCCCGAAGTACGCGTCGCCCGTCGACCCGGAGTCGCCGTGCGGAGACACGCGTTTTTACCGTGACCGGTCGTATGCTGGGTGAGATGGACGACCGGCCAGCCACCGTGTCGCCGCCGCAGATGGACCGGCTGTCGTCGGCCGGCGAACGAGCCGTTCACGACGCCGCGCTCGCGATTCTGGCGGACGGCGGCGTGCGGGTCGATCACGACGACGCCCGGGCGATTCTCGCCGAGGGCGGCTGTACGGTCGACGCGGAGACGCACCTCGTCACGTTCCCGCCCGACCTCGTCGCGGACGCGCTCGACGCGGCACCCTCGTCGTTCACGGTCCGAGGACGTGGAAGACAGCCTGACGTGACCGTCGGCGACGGCGAGCCGATTCGCTCACCGACTGCCGGCCTGCCCTACGTCGTCCGCCACGGCGACGACCGCCGCTTTGCCCGCATGGCCGACTACGAGACGTTCCTGAAACTGGCCCAGATGGAGAACGTGCTGGACGCGGCCAACGGCGTGGTCGTTCCCAGGGACGTCGACGGCCCCGCCGCGGGGTTAGAGACTCAGAAGCGAGACCTGCTGTTGACCGACAAACTCCCCGGCGGCGGGGTCGGAGAAGCCGGTGCGCGCGCCTGTGCGGAGATGGTCGGCATCGTCCACGACGACCCCGACCTGTCCGAGTACTACCTCGTCGGCGGCGCGTCCAGCATCTCGCCGCGCGTGTGGAACGAGACCCAGACGGGCAGTCTCCTCGAACACGCCCGCATGGAACAGCCGGTCGTGATCGGGTCACCGATGATCGCCGGCGTGCTGGGCCCGGCACCGCTGGCCGGAGCGATGGCACTCGCCGACGCCGAGGTCCTGGCCGGTATCGTCCTCGCACAGCTCGTCACCCGCGGGACGCCGGTCGTCTACGGGATGTCGTGCTCGAACGCCGACATGCGCTACGGCACGTTCACCATCGGGAGTCCCGCGAGCGCGCTCTGGACCGCCGTCACCGGACAGATGGCCCGCTACTACGGCCTGCCGTCGCGGGCCGGCGGGTGTCTCACCGACGCCAAGACCGTCGACGACCAGTCCGGCTGGGAGTCGTCGTTTCACCGGACGGTGACGGCCCTCAGCGGAATCGACTACGTGTTCAACGCCGCCGGGGTGCTCGACTCCTTCGCGACCGGATCGCCGGAGAAGGTCGTCCTCGACTGCGAACGAATCCGCGCAGTCCAGCGGTTCGGGGACGCGTTTGCCCTCGACGACGACGCGTTCGCGCTAGACGCCATCGCCGAGACGGAACCGGGCGAGCGCTTTCTCACCCGTCCCGAGACCGCCGATCGCGCGGCGGCGGAGTTCTTCGCTCCCGATCTGGCGTCCCGCGGGACGGTCGACGACTGGCGCGAGGACGGGAACCGGACCGCCTTCGAACGCGCACACGACCGGGTCGAGACGCTGCTCGACGACTACGAGCGCCCGCCGGTGGACGCCGACGTCGAGCGAGACCTCGAACGGTACGTCGCCGAGAAGCGCGTCGCGGCCGACGGGTGAGCACCGCCTCTCGAAAACGCCGAACGCGACCGACGACCGCTGGCGCGCCAACGCTTTTGTGCGTCTTCGACGACTGTCCCGTCGAGATGGCGCTGCTCGACTACGTTGACCCCGCGACGGCCGACGAACGGACGCGTGACCTGCTGGGAATGGACGGCGACTACTTCGGACGGCCGTCGCTGTTCGCCCGGGCACTCGCGATCGATCCCGACGTGTTCGCCGCCCGAACGGACTACTACGACCGCATCGCCCGCGACAGCGAGATTCCGACGCTGCTGTGCGAACTCGTCTTCCTCGGCGTACCGCTGGAAACCGGATGCACCTACTGCATCGCCAGCCACTCGGAGAAACTGCTGAACCTCGGCGTTCCCCGGGAGACCGTCGAGGCGTTCGTTCACGGCGACCTCTCGGGGTTCGACCAGCGAGAGCGTGCCGTGATTCGATTCGCGCAGACGGCGGCACGCGATCCCGCGAGCGTCGACGAGGCCCACCTCGAAGCGCTCCGCGAGAGCGGCTTCGACGACCCCGCCGTCGTTCGCCTGCTGACCATCGTCGCGGCGGCGGTCGCGGCCAACACCATCGCCGACGTGCTCTCGTTGCATCCGGACGACCGCGAGGAACCGTTCGCCGGCGATCCGTCGTGGTGGGACGCCACGGCGGAGTGAGCAGCGAGCACTGCTGGACCGGCGCAGTTTCGCAATCGCTCGCTCACTCCTCGTCGGACACGGTTCCCAACGGCTCCGCGGGCACGCCGGCGACGGTCGTCCCCGCGGGGACGTCGTCGGCAACCAGCGAGTTGGCCGCCACTTGCGCGCCCTCGCCGACGTGGACGCCGGGCAGGACGATGGCTCCGGCCCCGATCATGGCCCGCTCGCCGACGACGATCTCGCCGGTCCGGTACTCGTCCTGCAGGAACTCGTGACACAGCAGGGTGGCGTCGTAGCCGATTATCGCGTGGTCCTCGACGGTGATCAGTTCCGGAAAGAACACGTCCGGCGTCGACTCCAACGCCCAGGAGACGCCCTCGCCGACGGTCACGCCCAGCCGCCGCAACAGCCAGTTCTTCAGCCGGAGGCTCGGGGAGATCCGACAGCACACGACGACGAGGTAGTTGACGACGACCCGAAGCGGGCCGACCGCCTCGGGCCAGTGTTGCAGGGCGTTCAGGGGACCGCGCGTCGGATGGCGCTGGACGCGATCGTAGCGGCTGGGAGCGCCCGTCCGTGGGGACTCACCGTCGCCCGTGTGGCCGTCACCGGATGTCGCGTCGCCCGCGCGGTCGGCACCGGACGTCGCGTCGTTTCCGTCCACGCCGTCGCCCGTTTCGCTCACGACGGGCTGTTCGACGGCGAGCGCCTTGAATCACGCGACACGCCGTGCTCGCAGGTGCCACGCCGCGCTCGTCGACGCGACGAATCCCGATGGACGGCGAGCGTTCCGGTCAGTTGAGGCGCCAGAACGCGTAGTTCAGGTAGCCAGCGAAGGTGACCCACGCGAGATACGGGATCAGCAAGGCCGCGGCCCGCCGGTCGACGCGGTCGAACACCAGGATCGTGACGACGATGGCCAGCCAGAGCGCGACGATGACGACGAGGCCGCCCAGCAACGACCGGAGGCCGAAGAAGACGGCCGACCAGCCCACGTTGAGGACGAAGTGGGCGGCGAACACGCCCAGCGCGACGCGGGCGACTCCCGCTCGCGGTCCGTCGACCGCTCGCCAGACGAGCCACACGGCGACGCCCATCAGCGCGAACAGCGCGGTCCAGACCGGCCCGAACACCCAGTTCGGCGGAGCCAGTGCGGGCCGCGCCAGCGTCGCGTACCACGATTCCAGGCCGACGACGGTGAAGACGCTCCCGGACGAGCCGACGAGTTCACACGCCAGCACGGCGACCGCGAGCGATACGAGTGGTCGCTTGCGGGGCAGACGGGAGAGCCGTTCGGTGACGGAGGGCATGGGCGGACTACGACGTCGACACCGAAAAATCGACGGCCGTCAGTGGTCGCGCTGGATAGATCCTCGACCGATCCTACCGGCCGAGCACACGCCCGTGTTCGTCGACTTCGCCGCGGACGATGCGGGTCGAGGTCGGGATCCTCGGAGGCGATGCCGAGTTCGGTCTCTAGACGGCGAATCTCGACGTCGTGACCGTAGGCGTCGAGCGCGTCGAACGCTCGCCGGACGGCCCGTTCGCGCTCCTCGTAGGGCGGGATCGGTCGGGGCTCGTGTCTCGTCCGCCGGGCGAGGTCGTCGCTGGTGAGACCGACCACGACGCCGTCGTCGCCGTAGCGCACCGCCGCCTCGAAGAGGGCGCGGTGGCCGTCGTGTATCGGGCCGAACGTGCCGGCGACGGCGACGCGCACGGTCACTCGCCCTCGTCTAACACGACGGGCACGCCCGCCGCGGCGACCTCCGCGGCGAACGCTCTCGAATCGGCTTCCAGCGCCGCGAAGGTGTCGTAGTGAATCGGCAGTACCAGGTCGGGGTCCATCTCGGCGGCGAGCGCGGCGGCGTCGTGGCGGTCCATCGTGAACGAACTGGCGATGCTGGGCAACAACAGCGAGACGTCGAGTTCGGCGTGGCCGTCTAGCACGTCGGTGTCGCCGGGCCAGAAGACCCGCGTCCCGTCGAGGTCTAGCAGGAAGCCACAGCCGAACCCCTCGGGGTGGACGGGCGTTCCGTCCTCGCGGACGTTCGGCCCGTCGGGATGGTTGTACGCCGGCACGGTCCACAGCGGGACGTCCTCGACCAGCAACTCGTCCTCCTGGCCGACGGTCACGACGTCGTAGGGGAGGTCGGCCGGCCGCTCGACGTCGCGGTCGGTCCGGTGGACGTCGAGGCCGTCGAAGATCACCACGGTCGCGTCGTCGCCGGCGACTCGCTCGATCCCGTCGGGATCGTAGTGGTGAGCGTGGCTCACGCAGACCACGTCGGCGTCGCCGGCCCGGTAGTCGCGGGCGGGGGGATGGCCGACGTCGGGCGTGTCGGGCGTCCACGCGCCGGTGAGCACGCCGTACCGTCCGGGATCGAGGTAGACGACCGTGTCCTCGCTCGCCAGCCTGACCGTCGCGTACCCGAGCCACTCGACGGCGAGGCCGTCGTGTCGTACCGTCATGGTAGACAGTCCGGGCAGCGGCCGGTAAAGCGTTGTCCCGTTCGCTTCCGCCGGTGGTAATCTCGCCGTATCAGACAGTCGATTCGACGGTCGATTCGACGGCCGATTCGACGGGTGGACGAGAAGGGCTTTCCGGGCGTAGGGGAAACTCCACCTCGTGAACGAAGCAGTCGACCCCGACGGAGTACGGTGGCTGTTGAGCTTCGGGATACTCTTCGTCGGCGGCGTCCTCAGCCTGTTGACCGCCCTCGCGTGGCGGCGCGAACGCGACCGGAAACTCCTCGTCGTGACGGTCGCGTACGTCCTCTTTGCGCTCCGGGGCCTGGCGGTCGTCGTCGGGCCGCTCGTCGAACTCTCCTTCGAGGCCGAGGAACTGCACCCGTCGGTGGTGGTCCTGCTGGCGGAGGCGTTCACCCACCTCTCGGCGTTGCTGGTGCTGGCCGGCCTCGTCCTGTTTTTCGTCGCCTTCACTCGCTCGTAGGTGTCGCCATGGACGAGATGGAACTCGACCTGGAGTCGCGCCGGAACATCTTCCAGGTGGTCGACGACACGCCGGGGATTCACTTTCGAGAGATACTGCGACGGCTCGACTACGCGAAGGGGACCGTCCAGTACCACCTGCGGTGGCTGGCGTCGCACGACCTCGTCGAGACCGACCGTGACGGCGAGTACACGCGGTACTATCCGGCCCGGCAACTCGATTCCGAGGACAAGGAAGCGCTCTCGGCGCTCCGGCGGACGTACTCGCGGGAGGTCGTTGCACACCTCGTGGCGGACGGGCCGCTGACGACGACCGAACTCGCCGAGCGCATCGACAAGTCCCGGTCGACGGTCTCCTGGCACCTCTCGCGGCTCCACGACGCCGACATCGTCGAGAAGCGCCGCGACGGTCGCCGCGTCGAGTACGCCCTCGTCGACCGCGAGCGGCTGATGAAACTGTACGCGACGTACAAAGAGAGCTTCACCGACCGCGTCCTCGACAACGTCCTCGACGTCTGGAACGCCTAACCGGCCACGGCCCGTTTGACGACGGTGCCGACGCCGACGCCGAATTTCACGACCAGCGCCGCCGCCACGACCAGGAGGCTGACGAGGACGAGGCGTTCGGTGATGCCGACGACGTCGGTACCGATGGCGACGGCGTGAACGACGCCGAAGCCGAAGCCGACGTACGCCAGCGCGTGGACGAGCGACGGGTTGTCGAACCTCCACGGAGCGAGGAAGCTCGCGACCGCGACGAGCGTGGCCGCCAGCGAGAGCAGGCCGACGATCACGCCGGCGAGGAACAACCAGCCCGGGTAGTTCGGGGCCGGCGCGAGGCCGGCACCGAGCAAGACCGCGTCGAGCGTCCCGACGACGGCGTGCATCGCCGCGACCAGCAGTGCGAACATCGAGATCCGGGTGTGCCAGCGATCCGAGAACCGGTGCAACACCGCCGGCCACCGCGTGCGGAAGAACACGCCGGTGAAGACGGCCGCCCACAGCGCGGGGAGCGCGACGAGTGCGGTCCCGCGGTCGAGCAGCCAGAGTCCGGTCACGAACGCCCCGGTCACGTCAGGACGCCCCCGATTCGGTCACGACGACGACGTTTCCGCTCGACGAGCCGAACTCGCCGTCCTCGTTCGACTCGCCTGCTTCGCCTGCCTCCCGGGCCTCTTCGCGACTGCGTGGGGTCGCGTTCGTTCTGGCCCGGGCGCAGGCGTCGTGGTCGGTATCGTGGTCGGGCGTCGTCGCTCGTGGGCACGACGATCCCTGGTGTGTGGTCGCGGCGCGGTAGGCCGCGACGTTGGCTACCAAAAGCGTCGCGGCGACGATCACGAACAGCGCGGCCAACGGCCGGACGACCCTACGCGACGTGCGCATCGAATCCCTCCGTCCGGTGGAAGACGCCGTCGTGGACGAGAAACGCCTCCGCGCCCGACCAGTCGTCGACGAGCGCGAGCGCGTCCTCGGGGTGGAGCGCGGCACAGGTCGTCGCCAGGACGTCCGCCTCGGTGCAGTCGCGGCGGGCGACCACGGAGACGAGCGTGTTGCGCGCACCCACGTCACCGTCGTCCGGGCGGTAGATGTGGTCGACGCCGCCGCGACGCCGTCGATACTCGCCGGAGGTCGCGATGGCCCAGTCGGTGTCGAGGACGCGCAGCGGGTCGCCGCCCCACGGGTTCTCGATGGCGACGCCGCCGCCGGTCGGGCCGGCGATGTCGCCGCCGCCGTTGACGTAGCCCCGTCGACCCGGGCCGGCGAGCGCCTCGTAGGCACGGTCGACGATGTAGCCCTTCGCGATGCCGTTCAAATCCAGCGGCTCCGACGCCGTGACGGTGTCGCCGTCGACGGAGACGGTCGCGACGGCGTCGTCGACGTCGGGCACTTCTCCGCCGTCGCGGAGGTATCGCTTGACCCGGCGCTCGGTCGTCCCGTGGCGAACCGTGAAGACGCCGTCCGTTCGCGCCTCGTACTCGCGGGCGCGTCGAACCAGGGTCGCCACGTGTTCGTTCGTGACCTCGCCGTCGTAGGCGAGGGTGGCCACCTCGCTGTCGGGATCGAACGCGTTCAGTTGCCCCTCGAGGTCGCGGGCGACTCCCATCGCCGCACGGACGCCAGGGTCGGCACGCAGTCCCTCGGCGTGCACCTCGAAGGTCGTATCGCAGCACTCGAAGGTCCGCGTCTCGGTTCCGACCCTGTCGTAGATGCCGTCGAGGACGCTCACAGCCCCACCCCCAGAATCGCCGCCAGGGTGACGCTACAGAGAAAGCCCCACACGGCGTAGCGAGCCATCGTCTTTCCGCCGACCGGATAGCGAAGGTCTCCGAGGCCGTCGACGGCCGCACTGCCGGCCTGGGCGACCGCGTTCGGTTCGGCCTGATAGCGTTCGTACCGACGTCGGTCGATCGCCCCGAGTTCCGCGGGGTCGTGAGCGTCGTGGAGGTGGCGGCGATACGTCCGCTCGTCCTCGACGGCCGTATCGCAGTACGCACACGTCTCGATTTCCCGTGTCGTCGTCATCGGTCACGGCTATCCCCGACTCCAAAATAGGGTTTCGCGTCCACCCGTCGAATCGTCGTCCACTCGTCGAAACGTCCGTGCCGACGTCGGCACCGACGCCACGTCGGCGACCGTCCGCCGTGGTCCTCCGGGTTCGGGCATCGTTCCGCCTCACGCGTCGTCGTCTAGCAACGGACGCGTGGAGTTGGTCACGACCAGCAGGCTGCTCGCGGCCATGGCCAGCGACGCGAACAGCGGGTTCAACAGGCCGGTCACCGCCAGCGGAATCGCGACGGCGTTGTAGCCCAGCGCCCAGCCGACGTTCCCTTTGACGCGCCGGCCCGCTGCCGCGGACAACGCGAAGACGTCGTCGAGGCTGGCGAGGTCGTCGTCGACGATGGCGACGTCGGCGGCGTCGATGGCCATCGCGGTCCCGCTGCCGAGGGCGACGCCGAGGTCGGCGGCGGCCAGCGCCGGCGCGTCGTTGGTGCCGTCGCCGACCATCGCGACGGTACCCCCCGCGCGCAATCGGCGAACGGTCTCGGCTTTGGCTTCGGGCGGCACGCCGGCGAAGACGTCCGCGACCGCCGGATGGTCGGCGAACTCACCGGCAGCGCGTTCGTCGTCGCCGGTCAGGACGACCACCTCGACGCCGCGGTCGACGAGCGCGCTCGCCGTCTCTTCCCACCCCTCGCGTGGCTCGTCTCGCAGTACCACCACGCCCTCGGCCGTCCCGTCGCGGCCGACGACGACGGGCAAGTGTCCGTCGGCCCGCGCCGTCTCGACGCGGTCGACGACCCGGTCGGGAAGCGTCCAGTCGCGCCCCCGGAACAGTTCCGGATGGCCGGCCAGCGCGCGCGTTCCGTCGACGGTGCCCGTCACTCCCGTCGCGAGGCTCCGGAAGTCCGTTACGTCGTCGCCCGATTCCCCGTCGGCCGACGAAACCGCGGGTCGTTCGTCGCCGGAAACGAACGCGTCGGCGATCGGGTGTGACGACCGGCGCTCCAGGCTCGTCGCGGCGTCTAGGCAGGCCCGCGGCGCGTCGGCGTCGACCACGTCGAGACGTCCGGTCGTCAGCGTGCCGGTCTTGTCGAAGACGACGGTGTCGACGTCCCGCAACCGCTCGAAGACGGTGTCGTCGAAGACGACGATGCCGCGTTCCAGCGCCTCGCCGATGCTGGCGGCGACCGCGAGCGGAGTCGCCAGGCCGAGCGCGCACGGACACGACACGAGCAGGACGGTCAGACCGACGAGCAGGGCGTTCGCGGGTCGGGACCCGACCGCGAGGTACCCGACGGTCGCGATCACGGCGACGGCCACGACGACCGGGACGAACACGCCCGCGAGTCTGTCGGCCAGTCGCTGGACGCCAGAGCCGGAACTCTGGAGGTTCCACATCGACTCGGCGATGCGGTCGACGCTGCTCTCGGCCCCCTCGCCGACGTCGACGAGCGCGCTGCCCTCCAGGATCACCGACCCGCCGATCACCTCGTCGCCGGTCGTCTTGCCGACGGGCAGCGACTCGCCGGTGACGACTGCCTCGTCGACGGTCGGCTCGCCGTCGCGGACGACGCCGTCGACCGGGATTCGTTCGCCCTCGCGGACCAGCACCCGGTCACCGTCGTGGAGGTCCTCGACGGCGACGTCCTCGGTCGTGCCATCGTCGCGATACCGGTGGGCCGTGTCGACGCGTGCGGTCGTCGCCGCCGATAGCCGGTCGGTCGCTTTTCGTTTCAGCGACGACTCGTAGTAGTTGCCGGCCGTGACCGCCACCACGACGACGACCGCGACGTCGAAGTAGACGTCGAGGCGGCCGAGCAGGACCGCAAGTAGGCTGTAGCCGTAGGCGCTGACCGCCGCCAGCGACACTAACAGGTCCATGTTGGGGACGCCCGCCCGGAGGCTAACGTACGCGCCCCGCAACAGCGGCTTGCCGGTGTAGGCCACGACGATTCCCGAGACGACGGCGAGCATGTAGAAGAAGTACGGGCTGGCCGGACTCGTCAGCAGGTCCCGCAGCGTCGCCAGCATCCAGTCGGGATACACGAGCGTGAAGTGGACGGGATAGATGAGCACGAGATAAGGCATCATGACCCACATCCCGAGGACGACGCCGGCGATCAGCCGCCACTTCGTCCGGTCGTCGTCGCTGCCGCCCGGTCGGTCGCTCCCGCGGTCGCGCGCCGTGTAGCCCGCGGTCGTGAGTCGGTCGCGGACGCGCTCCTCGTCGGTGCGTTCGGGGTCGTACTCGACGCGGACGGTCTCGGTGACGTAGCTGGCGTCGGCGTCGTGGATGCCCTCTCCCCCCGCCGCGAGCGATTCGAGAAACGTCTCGCAGGTCGCACAGTGCATCCCGTCGACGGCCAGATACGTCGTCGCGACGTCGTCGGGAGCAGTGTCGTCGGGGACGTCTCTCGCATCGGATTCCAGGTCGTCGACGTCGAGTTCGTCGGGGTCGACGTCGCCGAGTCGCCGGTAGATTTCGAGACAGCCCGAACAGCAGAATGCGCCGTCGACGTCCGGGCCGGTCACGGGCGGGTCCGGCGTCGGCAACGAACACAGCGTGCAGGCCCTCACGTGCGGTCACCTCAGTGGCTGGTAGATAGGGACCGGGACGTGCGGGACCGGAAGGCCCGCCAGCGACAGTCCGTGTGCGAGCGGTATCCAGCCCAGCAGCAGGAACGCCACCCCGAGCGCGCGGTGCAACCGCGCCCGGTGGGTAGCGTCGACCGACCCCAGCAGCGTCCCGTAGAGAAACAGCGTCGGGAAGGTGCCGAGCCCGAGCGTGCCCAGCGCGATAGCCCCGACCGCCGGTGATCCGCGCGCGAACGCGTACAGGAAGGCCGGATACAAAAGCGGACAGGGCAACAGCCCGTGGACCATCCCCAGCCCGACGATTCCGGGGCCGTTCACCCAGGACTCGACGCGCTCGGTCAGCGCGCCGTAGACGCGGCCGAACACCGACCCGCCGAACGCGAGGTGACCGCCGGTCTCGCCCAGGAGGTACCGGACGCCGACCGCGAGGATGCCGACGCCGACGAGGATACCCATCGCCGCCCGGACGCCGTTGCCGATGCGGACGACGGTCACCGACTCGTACAGCAGCGCGCCCAGCAGGCCGAACAGTCCGCCGATGACGGCGTAACTGACCGTCCGGCCGAGGTTGAACAGCGCGTGCTGGCGAATCTCGTAGAAGGTCAGCGCCGACCGTCGGTCGTCGCTCGTGCCGAGTTGCTTCGAGTACATCGTCACGAGGGGGCCACACATCCCCAGACAGTGGGCGCCGCCGAGCAGACCGACCAGGAAGAACACGACGAGTTCGACGTCGGCGGGCGTGCCGAAACCGCCGTGTACCGCCGCGCTGATAGCCGACGCGCCGAGCGACGCGGGGAGCGACCCGTCGAACGAACCCACAACGACCCCTGAGAGTTGTGCCATCGATATCACGGTCGGTCGACCCGCTCGGCGTGGTGGGGGCCAACCGGTCCGTGCTCCGGACAGGACCCGACGATGCCGGTCGCGTTCAGACAGCAGGCCCGGCGGCCGGTCGCCACTAGTCCCGTCGCGAGTTCGGCCCCGCAAAGCCGACAGCGAAGCGTGGTCACAGCGGGTACTACCGGCCGACCGCCCGTAAGTCTCTCGCTGTTGGGGTGGTCACGTCGTCGGCGAACGGTCGATGTCGTGTGTCCTCGATCGAAAACGTCGCCAACCGGCCGACGATCCCAATCACCGATACCATACCAAAAGATAATTAAGGATATGGGTAGCTAGTGCTATTTGTAATGCCGACCTGTGACCGGTGCGGTACACGGATGGCACGGCACGACGAAACGACGCGACGGATCGAGTACGCGTGCTCGACGTGTCACGCGACTGAACTCGTCTGGACGGCGTCCCACCGGGAGACGCGCGGCCAGTACGTACCGGAGGAACCACAGGAGACCGCCTCGGACTGAACGGACGTTTTTCACGCGGCGGCCAGCGGTCGTAAAGACTGATGGGACCGCCCGGGCAAGGTGTCCTCGTGAAGGTCGCCTATCTCACGTCGTACTACAACGGCGCGTCCGACGGGCGGTTCGGTCGGTTTCACGACTGGGTACACACCCTCAGGGAGTTAGACGATCCGCCGTTCGACTTCGAGGTCGTGGCGCTGACAGCGTCGAATCCCGACCGGACGCTGTCGTCGATCCCCTACGGACTCTTCGGGGAGGCGACCGACCTGTGGGGTAGCAAGTGGAACAAAGCGGAGTTCGCACTGAACGCGCCGCGGGCCGTGCGGGACCTCCGGCGGTCCGACTTCGACGTGCTCCACGTGCTGACGCTCGATCTCGTGGCCTATCCGATCGCGCTGGTGCTGGCCGATCGCTCGCCCGTCGTCGGCCCCGACGTGCAAGGGTACTTCCCGGGACGGCTGGGCGACCGCTGGAACCACGGCGGCCTCGCCGGCGCGAAACACCGCGGACGGTTCGCACTCAAGCGTCGACTGCTCGGCCTCGCCGATGACCCGACCGTGGTCGCACTGAGCGAGTACCACCGGCGAAACGTCGCGAAACTCGGTGTCGATCCCGACCGCGTCGAGGTGATTCCGCCCGGGGTCGCACCGTACTTCACGCCGGCCGACCGCGATTCCGACGACTCACGCCACGACCGACCCACCGAGTTCCTCTATCTCGGCGACCTCTCGTCGTACAAGGGTTACGACCTCTTTCTAGAGGCGCTGGCACTCCTGCCCGAGGACGTCGACGCGACGGCCACCGTCGTCGGCAGCGGCGACCCCGACCGCGACCGCATCGACGCCCTCGGCCTGAGCGAGGCGGTGACCGTCGAGGGGTTCGTCGCCCGTCGCGACCTCCCCGAGTACTACCGCCAGGCGGACTTCTACGTGATGCCCTCGATCGACGAGAACGGTCCGAACACGATCGTCGAGGCACTGGCCTGCGGAACGCCCGTACTCGCGACCGACCGTCGGGGAATCAACGAGTACGCGCCCGCGGACGCGGCGATATACTTCGAGCGCACCGCCGACGCCGTCGCCGCGGCGATGCGGCAGGGCCACGAAAATCGTTCGGCCTACGCGAGCGCCGCCGCCGAGCACGCACGTGCCGGCGAGTTCTCCGCCGAACGCACCGTCGACGGATTGTACGAGGTCTACCGGCATCACCGCGACCGACGGCGGTGAGCGACGGGGCTTCTCACGCCACTAACGCGTCCGCGAGCACTTCGAGCGGGTGGCGAACCTCGTAGCCGGTACCGTGTTCCATCTGCATCGCGCAGGTTGGACACTCGGTGAGGCCGGTTTCGGCGGGGGCGTCGTCCATGTGCTCGAACATCTCCTCGCCGATTGCCATCGACGTCTCGTAGTGTTCGGTCTTCCAGCCGTAGGTGCCAGAGATGCCCGAACAGGAGTCGCCGACGTCGGTCACGTCGACGCCGTCGAGGCCGTCGAACAACTCGACGGCCTGCGTGTCGAGCCCCTGGTTGCGCGCGTGACAGGGCGCGTGGTAGGCGAACTCGGCCGTCGACGCCGACTCGCGCGGGTCTGCAGTCGTCGATTCGCGCGGGTCTGCAGTCGCTGATTCGCGCAGATCGGCCTCGACGTCCTCGTGGATTCGCAGGTACTCCAGGGCCTCGTAGGTGTTGGCCGCGACCGCGTCGGTCCCCTCGAAGTCGAACAGTTCGGGATACTCCTGGCGCAGCGCCATCGAGCAGGACGTGCACGAGCAGACGACGTCGTAGCCGTCGGAGACGAGGTCGCGGAAGGTTTCGACGTTGAACTTCGCCGCCCGGCGGGCGTCGTCGAGCATTCCGTTGGCGAACATCGGCGTCCCGGAACAGCGCTGGTCGGGGACGACGACCTCGTAGCCGTAGTGTTCGAAGACGGCCACAAGCGCCTTCGCCACTTCCGGCGTGTTGTGGTCGGCGTAGTCGCCGTGGAAGTACGCCACCCGCTTGTCCTCGCTCGAAACCTGCGCGCCGCCGCGGTCGTCCCACCACTCGCGGAACGTCTGCGTCGCGAACGCCGGGAACTCGCGCTCGCTAGTGATTCCCAGCAGTTTCTCGTTCAACCAGCTGACGAGCGACGAGCCCATCAGCGCGTTGGTGAGCCGAGGGAATCGACTCCCCAGGTCGGCCAGGCGGCCGTAGTTGGCCAGCAGCCGGTTGCGCAGGTACGTCCGCGAGTACCACGACAGTTCCTCCTCGACGTACTCCGCGCGGGCCGTGTTGTGCATCTGGCTCAGCGGGACGTCCGTCGGGCAGGCCGCGTCACACCGCATGCAGTTCGAGCAATCCATCACCGACGCGTCGACGTCGACGTCGTCCTTGCGCTTGAGCCGCCACTGCTCCGGGCCCTGAAACTTTGGGCCGGGGAAGTCCTCGTCGACGGCGGCGACGGGACACTCGCTGTCGCAGGTCGAGCACTTATAACAGCTGTCCGCGCCCGGCCGGAGGTCCATCGACTCGCCGTCGAACACCTCGACCGGCTCGAAGTCGTCGCCGTCGTCCGCCGTCGGTGGTCGTCCGTCCGTCGCGTCCGTCGTGGGTCGGTCGTCTGTCTCGCTCATGGGAGTTCCTCTCGTATGGTTCCGGCCGCTCGGCGCGCCGCGTGTCGCCCCGCCACCTGCCCCGTCGCAAGCGAGATGCCGCTGCCGGACTTCTCGGCGGCGAAGTCGGCTCCGCCGACGACCGCGCCCGCCGCAAAGAGGTTGCGGTACTCCGGGTCGCCGTCGGCGTCGGTGGGCCGCAGGCGGTTGTCGGGCACCACGCCGAAGCGGGCGAACGCGTGGTCGCCGAAGGCCGCGTCCTCGAACCACTCGTAGCGGTCCGCGGGGTGGGGCACGTGGCAGTCGAACACTGGTTCGCGGACGGCTTCGCGGTCGCCCTCGACGCCGCCGCCGACCAGCCCGCCCGTCGCGAGTACGTACGCGTCGGCGCTGTAGGGCACCTCGTTGCCGGTGCGGTCGACGAACACGCGGTCGATACGGTCGTCGTCGGCCGCGAAGTCGACCACCGGATTGCCCGTCTCGACGCGGACCCCCTCGTCGTCGAGCGCGTCGTAGAGGACGTCCTCCAGGCGCAGACCGGGAATACTGGGCGGGCCGGTCGGGACCCCGAACACGTCGGCGTCGAGGGCCGCCGCGAGGTCCGCGCGGACGTCCCCGCCGCGGTCGCGGCCGAGGACCGCGGGGAAGCCGACGCGGGGCTGGCCGTCGTGGTGGCGCTCGACGCGCGCGGCGAGTTCCCGTCGTCGCTCCGCATCGGCGTCGAGGGCGCTCGCAAAGCGCGTCGCCTTGGCGTCGGCCGTCTCGACGCCGGGGAACGACACCGTCGCGCCGCGGACGTCGAAGGGGACGCCCGCCCGCCGGAGCTGTGCGGCTGCCAGCCGAGCGTCGAAGTCGGTCGTCCCCTCGAACCCGACCAGCAGGGCGTCCCGGTCGTCGCTGGCGAGTCCGGGCGCGACCGACGCGGGATAGCGGGCCGTCGGTTTGACCGTTCCCCGGGTCGTCGGAACGAGCGCGTTCCGGTCGGTGTGACTGCCCAGGTAGGCCTCGCCCGTCAGGTCGTCGAACAGCGCCAGGCCGTCCCGGACCGCGTCGACGCCGACGCGACGGTATGGGTGGCCGTCCGGCAGGTCGCCTATCGCGTCGAAGGGGTCGGCCAGCGGGCCAGTGCCGTCCGGGCGGTACCCCAGGACGTCGATCAGGCCGCTGGCCTGCCGGAGCGTGCTCTTCTTGTGCGATACCAGTCGGACCCGCGCGCCCGCTCTGGCGGCCGACACCGCCGCGGTCACCCCCGCCAGGCCGCCGCCGATCACGAGAACGCCGTCTTCAATCGCCATCGGCCGCCCCTCCGTCGAAGCGGTCGTCGTCGACGGCGACGTCGTCGGACCGTCGTCGGGCGTCGGACCCGCCGCCGTCGAAGCGGTCGAAGTCGACGTCGTCGCCGGCCGTTCTCTCGCCTCCACCGTGGTCGCGGTTCATCGTCGTCGCGTGGAGCGCGTGGGTGAGCATCGCCTGCGAGAGCTGTCGGCCCCACAGCGCGTGGCGCTGGCCCTTCCAGCGCTCCCGGTAGAGGTCGTCGAGCGCGGCTTCGACGACGGCCGCGTCGTGGTCGGGGTGCAGTTCGTCGGCCATCCGGTGACAGCAGAAGCCGCCCTGGCAGTTGCCCATCGAAGCGCGCGTCCGGATGCGCACGGCGTTGAGGTCGGTGCCCGACTCCCCGATTGCGTCGCGTATCTCCGCGCGCGTCACCGCCTCGCACTCACAGACGACGGGATTGGGGTCGTCCGTGGACAGCACCTCGTCGGCGCGGCTGCCCAGTCGCTTCGCGCTCCGGCGGCCGATCGGCGAGCGCAGGCCGAACTCGTCCATGTAGTCGTCGAGTGCGTCGACCGATTCGCTGCCGGGCAGGGGCACCTCGTCGGTGGCACAGCGGCCGCGGACGCCGAGTCGATCACAGACGTGGTCGGCGACGCGCTCGGCCATCAGCCGGTAGGTGGTGAACTTTCCGCCGACGATGGTCGTCAGGCCGTCGACGCCGTCGCGGTCGGCGTGGTCCAGCAGGAAGAAATCCCGGGTGACGTCCGTCGGGTCGTCGTTGCCCGTCCCCGGGGGCTCGTACAGCGGGCGCACGCCCCAGAAGGAGCGAATCGTCCGCGCGTCCCGCAGGATGGGGACCAGTTTCGCGAGGTCGTCGATCAGGAGGTCGACCTCCCACCCCTCCTCGGCGTAGTCGTCGGGGTCGTCGACCTCCTCGTCGGTCGTGCCCAGGATGGCGGTCGTCTCGTGGGGAACCACGATGTCGGCGTCGCCCTTCGGCCGACAGCGGTTGATAACGGTGTCGACCTGCCGGACGTTCATGACCGTCATGACGCCCTTCGAGGGGCGCACTGCGACGTCGACGCCGGCCATGGCACCGATCTGACCGGACCACGCGCCCGCGGCGTTGACGACGTGGTCGGCGCGTATCTCCTCGGTCGTCCCGGCGACGCCGTGGGCGTGTTTGCCGGGACCGCTCTCGTGGCGGACCTCCACGCCGACGACGTCGCCGTCGTCGACCAGCAAATCGGTCACCTCGGCGTGGGTTTCGATCCGTGCGCCGCGTTCGCGCGCGTCGGCGGCGTTGGCGACACACAGCCGGAACGGGTCCACCGCGCCGTCGGGCACCCGGATGGCCTTCTCGACGCCGCGCGACAGGTACGGCTCCACCTCGCGGGCCTCCGAGCCGGAGAGGACTTCGGCGGGGATACCACAGTCACGACAGCCCGCGAGCTTGCGCTGGAAGTACTCCTCGTCGTCGCCGGGAAGTTTGGCGAACAGCCCGCCCGTCTCCTCGACGCAGTGGGCGGCGACGTCACGCAGCACGCGATTTTCCGCGATGCACTCCTCGGCGCTGGCCTGGTCGGCCACGGCGTAGCGGCCGCCGCTGTGCAACAGGCCGTGCATCCGGCCCGTCGTCCCCTCGGTGAGTTTCCCGCGCTCGACGAGCGTCACGTCGACGCCGCGCATCGCCAGGTCGCGGGCGATGCCCGTTCCCGTCGAGCCGCCGCCGATGACGAGGACGTCAGGGGACACGTTTGACGATGTCGATGCGATTGGTGCTGACGCCGTCGACGCCAGCAGCCCGTAGTTCGTCGACGTCCTCGGGCGTCTCGGCCGTCCAGACGTTGACCTTCACGCCGCGGTCGTGTGCGCGCCGGACGAAGTCCGTGTCGAGACACAGTTCTTTGGGCGGGTGGACGTACTCGCAGTCGAGTTCCGCAGCCAGCGCGAGCGCTCCCTCGGGGTCCTCGTGACACAGCACTGCCAGCGTAGACGCACCGGCGTCGCGTGCGGCCCGGAGTTCGTCCCAGTAGAACGACGAGACGATGACGTCGTTGTCGACCCGTTCGATGGCGTCGACGACGTCGTCGGCGATGCCCTCCGCTTTGAGTTCGACCGTCACGGTGGTGTCGGCCGGGACGGCCGCCAGCACCTCTTCGAGCAGCGGAATCCGTTCGTCGGAGCCGTGGACGCGCAACTCCTGCAACTGCGACCAGTCGGTCTCGTCGACGCGGCCATTCCCGTCCGTCGCGCGGTCGAGCGTCTCGTCGTGGAAGACGACGAGTTCGCCGGAGCGACACCGCTGGACGTCACACTCGACGACGTCCGCCTGTGGCGCGGCCGCGCGGAACGCTGCGACCGTGTTCTCGGGGTAATCGTCCATGCAGCCGCGGTGAGCGATGGCGAGCATCGTCGGTCACCTCACGACCCCGCCGATTCGCCGTGCGATCGGTCGTTGCGTGCGGCCGGACGTGCCTGGCGGGATTCGATTGCCATTTTTTACGTATACTGGTGGTGGTGACCATACATAACTCTTTGGCACGCCGATTGGCGAGGAACTGACGTCGGTACGCGGAGATCGGTGGGTCAGCGACGTCGCCGGCGACGCCGACGCTACAGCCACACGGTGGCAAGGCCCGTGGCCGCGGAGCCGGCGACGATGAGCAGGCCCGTCGCGACCGCCACCGGACGGGTCAGCGACCGGTTCATCGACATGACGAGACCGAGTTTGACGAGGATGCTCGCCGACACGCCGGTCACGATGGCGGTGGAGGCCAGGTGGTTCGTGATGGTTCCCGACTGGACGAGCAGGACCGCCGTCGTCGTGACGGCCCCGCTGGAGACGAGCCCGCTGAAGAAACTCGACACGAGCAGGCCCGACGCGCCGTAGGCGCTCTGTGCAACGGCGGAGAACACTAACACGGCCAGGAACATCGTCCCGAACTTCAGCGCGGAGATGAGGTTGAACGGCGACTCGAACTCGAGTTCGAGGTTCACCTGCCAGTCGCTCATGACGTACGACAGGCCGATACCGGTCAGCACGATGGCTCCCAGCGGTACGCCGACGCTGACGGCAGAGCCGGGAATGAACGTGACCGCCAACAGGAGATCGCGCGTCGCCATCGCCGCGTTGGCCAGCAGGACGGACCCGACGGCGAGTTCGCCCAGTCCGGCGTTGCGCCGGGTCCTGGAGACGATTTCGCCGATGACGGCCGTCGAGTTGACCAGTCCGCCGAAGAAACTCGTGATCGCGACGCCCATCGCCCCGTAGCGGGCAACGACGAGGTAGTTCAGAAAGCCGATGGCGCTCACGGCGACGACCAGCAGCCAGACCGTCTGCGGGTCGACGGCTCCCCAGGGGTCGACGGCCTCGTTGGGCAACAGCGGGTAGATGACGAAGGCGATGACGGCGAACTCGATGGAACTTCGGATCTCGTCTTTCGAGAGGTTCCGGGCGAAGCCGTGCAGTTCCCGGCGCAACACCAGCAACAGCGTCGTCACGACGGCGGCCAGCACGGCCTCGAAGAAGTACCCCTTCGCCGAGAGCACGCCGATGGCGTACGCCAGCACCATCGAGACCGACGTCGTCAGCAGGTACGTCTCGTCTTCCCGCAGGAGACCGCGCACCGCGAAGATGCTCCCCTGCACGACGACGAGCACGGCACCGAGGACGACGAGGGCCGACTCGCCGGTCACGACCGTGACCGCGCCCAGCGTCGTGATGATCGTGAACGTCCGCATCCCTGCGGGCTTGTGTGACCACTCTCGTTCGGTCCCCAGCAACAATCCGAGGGCGGCCGCGAACGCGATTTTCGTCGCGGCGGGGTACTGATCGAGGAGGTACTCCGGGTCGGGCGCGGGGATCGTCTGTGCGAGTTCGATAGCGGGGTGTGATGCGACGTGAAACACGGATCGAGTCACCCGTGCTGGGAGGAATGCGGTACGATTGCCATTGAGATACGCTTCCAAACATACTGTTATATATCGGTATATATATTACTGGCGGTGCTATCATCGATAGTAACGAAATCGACTGTGACCTGCGAATCAGTGGTCCCGTCCGTGACTCGCTCCGACGTCCGGGCCGTGACTCGCTCCGACGGGACGAGTATCGAGCGGACGAACACGGGTCATCGCTCCGCGAGCAGTTCGTCGAGGTCGGCGAGCGATTCGAGAACGTGATCGGGCGTGACGTCGACGTCGGCCACGTCGTCGCGGTCGGTTACGCCGCTGAGAACCAGCGCGGTCGTCATCCCGGCCCGTTCGCCCATGAGGATGTCGGTCTCGATTCGGTCGCCGACCATGAGACACGCTTCCGGGGCGACGCCGACTTCGTCGAGGGCCGTCCGTATCATGATCGGAGAGGGCTTGCCGAGAACCTCGTCGACCGTCCGTCCGGTCACGCCCTCGACGGCACCGATCATCCCCGCCGCGTCCGGGATCGCACCGCTCTCGGTCGGACAGGTCCGATCGGGGTTCGTCGCCAAAAACGGCGTCTCCTCTTCGACCGTTCGAAGTGCCAGGTCCAGGGCGTCGTAGCTGAAATTCCGGTCCATCGAGACGACGAGGAGGTCGCCCGGCGAGTCCGTCGTCGTCTCGACGCCAGCCTCCTGTAACTCCTCGACGAGTGCCGTTTCACCGACGACGAACGCCTCCGTTTCGGGATACTCCTCGCTGACGTAGCGGGCCGTGACCCACCCGGAGTTGACGATGTCGTCGGCGTCGGCGGGAATACCGAGCCGACGCAGTTTTTCGCTGTAGTCGCGCCGGCGGGCGATGGCCTTGTTCGTGAGAAACAGGACTTCCGAAACCGCCTCCCGAAGCTCGTCGATACTCCGATCGGCTCCCTCGATGATGTTGTCGCCCCGGTAGACCGTTCCGTCCAGGTCGAGAATCGCCGCTTCGAAGCTATTTCCCGTCATCGTTTCTCGGGATTCTGTCCTCGATCGGATCGACTAACTGGCCGAAAGCGGGAGGGATGCGTCGACCGCTTGCCGTGCGTCAGCTCGGGGGGACGGCGGGTTACGACTACTTCGCCTACCATCAATAAAGTACCGATTGTTGCACCGAACGATAAATCTTTTGCCTCTCAGAACCCTATCGGGAGAAGTGGCCGAATTTGGATGACTGAACCCTCATCGAAGCGATATTCGACTGTGGTAGACGATCCCGTCCGAGCGCGGCGTTCGGACGTAATGAGCCAGCGAAACCGCGATTTGAAGCTACGTTGCGTGGGTTACGATAAAGCGCCGTCGCACGTCCGTTCGCGGACGTACGACCGGGGGGAACGACGTGAGTGATCCGCCACTCGCCGTCGACATCGACGGAACGATCACCGACGGGACGGATGCGATCGATCCACGCGTGTTCGAACCCATCCGTACGTGGGACGCCCCCGTGGTCGTCGCCACCGGGAAGGCCCTGCCCTTTCCGGTCGCGCTGTGTCAGTTCGTCGGCATCTCGACGACCGTCGTCGCCGAGAACGGCGGCGTCGTCGCCGTCGCGGCGACCGACGAAGTCGTGTACCTCGGTGAACCGGACGCCTCCCGGGCCGCCGTCGACGACTACGTCGCGGCCGACCACGACGTCGGGTGGGCCGACACCCGGTTCATCAACCGGTGGCGCGAGACGGAAGTGAACGTCAGTCCGGAATCGCCGCTCGAACCGCTCGAACGAGCGGCCGCCGACCACGGCGTCGAGGTCGTCGACACCGGGTACGCGTATCACGTCAAGGACCCCGCCATCGGAAAGGACGACGGCATCGCAGTGGTCGCCGAACGCCTGGACCTGTCGCCGTCGTCGTTCGCGATGGTCGGCGACTCGGCAAACGACGTCGGTGCCTTCGAGTCCGTCGGCCGCGCCGTCGCGGTCGGCAACGCCGACGACGCCGCCCGAGCGGCAGCCGACGAGGTGACCGACGAAACCTACGCCGACGGGTTCCTGGCCGCACTGGAGCGGCTGCGTGCGACGACTCCGTGACCGGAGAGGCGCGTTCGAACTAACCCTTAAC
>JBDGSB010000053.1:0-23203 GCA_042217765.1 Haloarculaceae archaeon
TGCCCTCGATACCGTTGTCGTTGTCGACCAGGACGGGGACGCCGGTCTGGCCGCTAATCGCTTCGACTTCGGTCCGCTGGTCGTGGGCCCGCGGAACCATGTGTGATTCGTACTCTAGTCCGAGTTCGTCGAGTTTCCGCTTGACCTTCGCGCAGTAGGGACAGCCTTCGAGTTCGTAGAGTTCGAGGTCTGGCATCGCCGGTCCGTAGGGAATCCGGCTACATGAGGCCCACGGTGTCTGTGCGCGGTCGATACACGACGGATACCGGCGGGGCGGTGGCGGCCGAGTCCGATCACACGTCGACGTCTTCGGGCGCGCTCTCGAGCAGTTCGGCGGCGGTCACCAGCGACTCGAGTTCGACGTCGTGGGCGGCCAGGTTCTCCGTCGCGCCCTCCTGGCGGTCGACGACGACGAGCACTCGTTCGACGACCGCGCCCGCCTCGCGCAACGCCTCGACGGCGTCGACTGCGCTCTGGCCGGTGGTGGCGATGTCCTCGATGACGATTACCGCCTCGCCCTCGCGGAGGTCGCCCTCGATGAGGTTGGCCGTGCCGTACTCCTTGCGCTGCTTGCGGGCGATGACGTACGGCGACCCCATCTCGACGCTGGTGACCGCCACTAGCGGCACCGCCCCCAGCGCCACGCCGGCCAGTTTGGTGTCGCCGCCACCCGTCGCCCGCAGGTGGTCGGCGAAGGCCTCGGCGACCAGTCGCAGACAGTCGGGGTTCGTCTCGAAGACGTACTTGTCGACGTAGTAGTTGCTCGTGCCGCCGTGAGACAGTTCGAATTCGCCGAATTTCACGGCCTCGGCGTTTCGCAGGGCGTCGATTAGCTCTCGGTTGGTCATACCCCAGTTCGGGCCGCCCACGGTCATTAGACTGCCGGATGCGCGTCGCTGGACGAGCCGAACGGTTCCGAATCGGATCGGGACGCCGAACGCCAGTCGTCGAGCCCCTGGGCACTCGGCTTGCTCTGCCTGTCGGTCCCCCGAGTCCGGAACCACTATGCGGGCGGACGTTCCATGAGTTTCCGATGGAAGTGTTCGGGTCCAGCGGCGTCCGAGGCGTGGTCAACGAGACGGTGACGCCGGCCTTTGCGCTCCGGGTCGCGCAGGCGGCGGGCACCGAGTGGGGACGCGGCCGGGCGGCGATCGCACGGGACACGCGGGTCACCGGCGAGATGCTCGCCGACGCCGCCGCCAGCGGACTCGCGAGCGTCGGCTGCGACGTCGACCGCCTCGGCGTCGTCCCGACGCCCGGACTGCAGGCCTACGCCGCCCGCGAGGGCGTGCCGGCGCTGATGATTACGGCCTCGCACAACCCGCCACAGCACAACGGCATCAAACTCGTCGGCCCCGACGGCGTGGAACTCGCGCGCGAGGCCCTCGAACGCGTCGAGTCGCGGCTGCTCGAAGAGCGATTCGACGCCGCCTCCTGGGCGGCCACCGGCCAGGTCGCTCACGTCGACGACGTCCGCGAGGCGTACGTCGACGAACTGCTGGCCGCCGTCGACCGCGAGGTCGTCGCCGACGCGGACCTGACGGTCGTGCTCGACCCCGGCCACGGCGCGGGATCGCTGACCAGCCCCGAGTTCTTCCGGCGGCTGGGCTGTTCGGTCCGGACGGTCAACGCCCAGCCCGACGGCCACTTCCCCGGTCGGAACCCCGAACCCGTCGCCACGAACCTCGAGGACCTGGGGCGGCTGGTTCGAACCACCGACGCGGACCTGGGCGTCGCCCACGACGGCGACGCCGACCGCGCCATCTTCTTCGACGAAACCGGGGCGTTCGTCGAGGGCGACGCCGCGCTCGCGGCGCTTTCCGCCCGCGAACTCGACGTCGGCGACACGGTCGTCTCGGCGATCAACGCCTCCCAGCGACTCGTCGACGTCGCCGACGACGCCGGCGCGACGCTGGATCTGACGCCCATCGGCAGCACGAACCTCATCACCCGCATCCGGGAGTTGCGCGCGGCCGGCGAGACCGTCCCCGTCGCCGGCGAGGGCAACGGCGGCATCCTCTTTCCGGACTATCGCGTCGCCCGCGACGGTGCCTACACCGCCGCACGGTTCTGTGAGCTGCTGGCCGCCGAGAACGCGTCGGTCAGCGAGGTGATCGCGCCCCACGACGGCTACCACAACGTGCGCGTCGACGTCGGCTACGACGGCGACGACGAGCGCGCGGCCATGTTGGCGGCCATCGAACGGACGGCCCGCGAGGCCGACGCGACGCTCGACACGACCGACGGCTATCGCCTCGACTACGGCGACGCGTGGGTGCTGGCCCGCCCCAGCGGCACCGAGGCGGTCGTCCGCATCTACGCCGAGGCGCGCTCTCGGGACCGGGCGACCGAACTGGCCGAGCGGATGGAACGCGCCGTCGAGACCGCCCGGTAGCGTCCCCGTCGACGGACGGTCGCCGTCGTCCCGACCGCGTCCCGAACCCGTTCGGCCGGCAGCGACGTCCGCCGGCAGGCGCCAGCGCCCACCCCGCTCACGGTTCTGGGTGTGCTTGCAGGGCGTCGGCCAGTCGCTGGCGTTCGGCTCGCAGCGACGCTAGCTCCGACTCGACGGTTCCGTCCCGGAGGTCGCGGATCTCCGCGTCGTCGAGTTCCTCGCGGGCGACGGCGCTGGTGCGCAGACGTTGGAAGTCCACCTCGCGGGGAAGCAGCCGCACCGTTCGGAGCCGACGGAGAGCGTCCTCGTCGGCGATGCGGCGGACGACCGACTCGAGTTCCCGGCAGCGATAGCGCAAGACGGCCGCTTCCGGCGGCGGCCAGCCGACGGTCAGCGGCTCGGCGTCTAGCCGCCGGAGGTACGTCTGTCGGGTGGCGACGTGGCTCCGCAGCGCAGTCGGCTCCTCGACGTAGTGGTCGAGCTTCGAGTGGGAGTAGTCGGCGTACTCGAGCAGTTGCGCGATCGGTTCCTCGCCGGTCGGCCGCTCGCGGACGTATTCGAGCAGTTCCGACGGGGGGTCGCGAAACGGCACTAGCGGGTATCGCGCGGCCGTCGTCACGAACTCGAGCACCGAGCGGGCGCTTTCCCCCCGTTTGAACGACTCGAATGCCTCCCGAACCGCCTCGTCGTAGGCCTCGATGGGGTCGCGCAGTCGCTCGGTCGGGGCGTCGAGGTCGGCCGCCCCGAGTTCGCGCAGGCGTTCGCGGTCGGCGATTGCCGCCTCGACCGTCGAGAGCCGTTGCTGGACCCGGTTGCGGGCGTTCCGGTAGCGTTCTCGGGCCTCGTCGCGGTCGGTGAGCAGCGTTACGTCCTCGGCGACCGGTTCGAGGGACTGGCGGGCGGTCTCGAAGTCGGACGCGCTGAGTCGCCGTTGCTGTAGCGTCTCGTCGGCCCGTTCGAAGGCGCCGCGGTGGCGCAGGTCCTCGGGCAACGTCTCGGTGAACTCCCCCACTTTGCCCTGAAACTCCACGAACGCCTCGAAGTCGCCGCTGCCGATTGCCCGGTCCTCGTAGGCGTCGAGCGTCGCGGTCAGTTCCTCGTAGGCGTCGGCGAGCCGCCGGAGTTCGTCCTCGCCGATCTCCGCGACGGCCTCGATGGCCCGCTCGTAGCGGCGGTGAGAGCGTTCGAGGTCGGCTATCGCTTCCTCGGTCGTTTCTTCGACAACGCGTTCGCTCATCTCACTCGTAGACCTCGTCGGGATCGAAGACGCGCTCGCCGACAACCTCGCCGTCGAGCGTCCGGTAGAAACACGACTCGTAGCCGGTGTGACACGCCCCGCCCGTCTGCTCGACCAGGTACAGCAGGGCATCGCCGTCGCAATCGACGCGAATCTCCTCGACGGCCTGGGTGTGGCCGCTCGTTGCCCCTTTTTGCCAGAGTTCGTCGCGGCTCCGGGAGTAGTAGTGTGCCAGCCCCGTCTCCCGCGTGCGCTCGACGGCCTCGCGCGTGACGTACGCGAGCATGAGCACTGCCCCGGAGTCGACGTCCTGGGCGACCGCGGGCAGCAACTCCCGGCCGTCGAATGCGAGTTCGACCTCGGTCATAGTTTCACCGTGGCGAGTCGGCAGGATAGGTCTTTTCCTGGCGGCGACGCGTGAACCGATCCAGTGCAGCCAGGCGACGACGTGTGAACCGATCCGGTACGGCCAGGCGACGACACGTCGACCGATCCGGACCGAGCACCGTCTCCCGTCGACGCTTCCCACGGCGCGAGAGCCGTCACCACGCATATGGCTCTGGACGCCGTAGGTCGGACCCGTATGTCAGGCAAACAACTGCTGATGATCGTCGGCGATTTCGGCGAGGACTACGAGATTATGGTCCCGTTTCAGGCGCTGCAGTCGTTCGGCCACGAGGTCGACGCCGTCTGTCCCGAGAAGGAGGCCGGCGAGGTGGTGAAAACCGCCGTCCACGACTTCCGTGGCGACCAGACGTATCTGGAGACGCGCGGGCACGACTTCGAACTCACGGCGACGATGGCCGACGTCAACCCCACCGAGTACGACGGCCTCGTCCTCCCCGGCGGGCGTGCGCCGGAGTACCTCCGGACCTACGACGTCGTCCTGGAGGCCGTCAGGCACTTCGACGAGGCGAACAAGCCCATCGCGGCCATCTGCCACGCCGCCCAGATACTGGCGGCCGCGGACGTCATCGAGGGCCGCACCTGCACCGCGTACCCGGCGCTGAAAGCCGACGTCGAGGGCGCCGGCGGCACCTGGTCGGAGGGCGTCGTGACCGACGGCAACCTCGTCACCGCACAGGCGTGGCCCGACCACCCCGACTGGATCGCCGCGTTCGTCGACGTGTTGGGAACGGAAATCGAACACGGCGAGGTCGCGGCGGCCGACGACTGATCGGGGACGGAACGCGACCTATCTTCTCGACCCGCTAGATGCCCAGCGCGGAGATGATCGCGAACAGCACGTCGCCGTAGGTCAGACTCACGAGCAGGCCGACGAACATGGGGACGACGAACGGGATGCCCGGCGAGAGCCAGACCACGTCTTTCGAGACGAGTACGTCGAGTCCGCGACGGAGCTGTTCGGGCGCCGTCCCGTACGCCGAGCGGTCGATGTCCTCGAGGAACCGCTGGGCACCCCACGGGTCGTCGTCGGTCACCCGTCCGCCGTCGGGAACCGGAATCGACCCGTCGCCGGGCGCGGCCGGTTCCTCCGGCAGCGTCGACGGGTCGCGCAGGCGGTCGGGGTCGTCGCGGAGGGCCGTCAGACTCGTCCCGCGCCACTGCAGGTACATCCGGAGGGCGTCGAGGTCGAGGCCGTTCCGGGAGAGGCCGTCGTCGGTCTCTAACAGCCGGCCGTACTCGTCGGTCGCGTCGACGGCGCGAATCGGCCGGCCGACGAACATGGCCAGACCGACGTGTCCGCCGAGCAGGTTCCGGAACGCCAGCACGAGCGGATACGCGAGGCCGACGACGACCGTGTTCGACAGAATCGTCAGCGAGAAGACGCCGATGGTCGTCTGGACCGCCGGCAGCGACGTCCACGGCAGGTAGTAGATCGGATAGGTGGGAAACAGCGCGGCCAGCACCATCAGCGCCTTCGCGTCGGCCCCGCCGAACCCGCCGAGCCACCAGAACCCGTAGGCCAGCGGAACCAGGATGCCGACCGAGAGCACGACCCGGACGAGAAAGGGAACGGACCCGTAGAGCGGATTCGACAGCGCCAGCCACGCGTCGCCGGCCAGCGCGACGACTGCGAGAGCGACCAGCGGATACCACGTCCGGTTCGGAATCCGACGGGTCGCGACGTCGCGATAGGCGGCCCAGCCGAACACGGGGACCGCGAGCAGCCGAAGCAGGTCCGGAACGGTCGCGAACACTACCTAAGCGCATTTTCTCGACCGTGTTAGCGGTTTCGGCTCGGGCGACGCCACGTGTGGCCGTCGCTCACCCATTCTGCAAAGAGTTACCGTGTGACACGACGTACGAGACGCATGTTCGAATCGGGTTCTTCGTGGTCGGTTCCTGCTGCGAAGCAGTACGCAGCGACGATGGCGGTCGGAACAACTGCTCAGTGAGCGGCGGCATCGTCGACGCGGACGAGTGCCCCTCACGGTGATGCGTTCCACTCGTCGCTCTCTCGTCGCTGTCGTCGTGCTCGTCGTCGCGAGTACGACCGGTCTCGCGTCGGGCTTCGCTGCGATTCCCGCCACTGATTCGCCAGCGGCCGTTCGTGCGCCTGCCGAGTGGGAGACGACCGAGGCCGTTCTCGTCCGCTGGGGGCCATCTCACGTCCCGTACTACGTGAACCTCACGCGGGAACTCGCGGCGGTCGTCCACGTCGAAGTCGTGGTGCCGAATCGCTCCCAGCAGCGGGTCGTTCGACACGTCCTCCGGAAACACGACACACAAATGAACAACGTCTCGTTCCTCCTGGCTCCAACCGACACCATCTGGATTCGGGACTACGGACCGTTCACCGTCGTGGAACGGGACACGGGACGCCGATCGTTCGTCGACGCGAACTACCCTGCAAGTTCCGACTGCCAGGCTTCTATCTGGTCGGCGCTGACGCCCTGGACGTCGGCGGCGACGTCGTCGGGATCGACGTCGGTCAGGTCGGCGGGTGCGTCGATACCGGCCGCCTGTAACTTCTCTGCGGTCGCCTCGCCGACTCCGTCCAGGTCTTCGAGTTCGTCGATCGCCTGTCGGGCGCGGTACTCCCGGTAGTTGCAGACCGGACAGCCCAGTTCCCAGGGCTCGTCGCCGCTGTGGACGACCAGTTCGGGCAGGTCGTGTTCCTCGCAGTAGGCGTCGGTTACTTCGATGTCGCCCCGGCGCGGCAGCGGTAGCGAGTAGTCACAGTCGGGGTAGCGCGTACAGCCGACCAGCCGCGACCCCGAACGCAGTCGCTTGATGGCGAGTTCGCCGCCCGCACTCTCCCCACACTCGGGACACGCGCCGATGACGCGGTCCTCGCTCTCGTCGGCCTCGTCGGCGCGACACTGCGGACACCCGTGGACGAACGTGTCCCGGCCCGCCAGCATCTTGACGTGGTGCAACCCGTGCTCCTCGCAGACGTCCTCTAGCACGAGCGGTTCGCCCGTACTCGGGAGCGGCAGGGTGTACCGGCACTCGGGGAACCCGTCGCAGCCGACGAAGTAATCGCCGCCGCGGCTCTGGCGTATCAGCAGGTCCTCGCCGCATTCGGGACAGTTCCCCAGTCGACGGTCGGCCTTCAGCGACTCCTGGAGGTGCTCGCCGACCGCCTCGCGGGACTCGCGCAGTTCCTCGAAGACCCGCCGGAGCATCTCGCGGGACTCGTCGGTGACCGCCTCGAGGGTCGCCTCGCCGCTGGCTATCGCGGACATGTCCGCTTCGAGTTGCGCGGTCATCTCCTCGCTGACGACGTGGTCGGCGAACTCCTCGGCGGCCTCGACGACCGCCTTCGCCAGCGCCGTCGGCCGCGGCGGGTCGTCCTCGATGTAGCCCCGGTCGTAGAGTTTCTCGATCGTATTGTGGCGGGTCGCCTTCGTCCCGAGCCCGAGTTGCTCCATGCGCTGGATGAGCCGCGACTGGCCGTACCGCCGCGGCGGCTGGGTTTGTTTGTCCTCGATGCGGACGTCGGCAATCGAGAGCGTCTCGCCCTCCTCGACGTCGGGCAGGTGGGTCTCGCTGGCGCTCGAGTAGGGATAGACGGCGTGGTAGCCGGGTTCGACCAGCCGCTTACCGTTTGCCTTCAGCGACCGGCCGTTGGCCTCGGCGACGACGCGCAGGTGCTCCCACGTCGCCGGTTCGGCGACCGTCGCGAAAAAGCGCCGCACGACGAGTTCGTAGAGCTCCCACTCGTCGTCGTCGAGGTCGCTCCGGTCGGGGAGTTCGCCCGTCGGGTGGATCGGCGGGTGATCGGTCGTCTCCTCGTCGCCCGCCGTCGGCTCCAGGTCGTCCAGGTTCAGCAGCGTCGCCGCGTCGTCGCCGAACGTCCTGCTGCCCACGAAGGTATCGACCAGCTCCTCGGGGTC
Organism: Haloarculaceae archaeon; assembly: GCA_042217765.1. Taxonomy (GTDB): domain Archaea; phylum Halobacteriota; class Halobacteria; order Halobacteriales; family Haloarculaceae; genus JARUKX01. The sequence continues at coordinate 7,937 of JBDGSB010000053.1, forward strand.
GAGGTCCTCGGGGTAGACCGTGTTGTCGGTCCGGGGATAGGTGAGGTACCCGGCAGTGTAGAGGTCCTCGGCGACGGACATCGCGCGCTGGGCGGAGTACCCCAGCGAGCCCGCGGCGCTGATGAACGCGGTGGTGTTGAACGGCGTCGGCGGGTCGTCGGTCCGAGTCCGGCGGCGGACCGAGGTGACGGTCGCGCTCTCGGCGGCGCGCAGGTCGTCGTAGGCGGCCTGTGCCGCTTCCTCGTCCCAGACGCGCTCGGCTTCGCTGCCGTCGTCGTCGTAGAAGTACTGCGCTTCGAACTCGGTCCCGTCGATCAGGTCGGCGAACAGCTCCCAGTAGTCGTCCGGCTCGAACGCCTCGATCTCGCGTTCGCGGTCGACGATGAGCTTCAGCGTCGGTGACTGCACCCGTCCGACGGAGATGAAGTCGTCGCCGAGTTGCCGGGCCGACAGCGACAGAAAGCGTGTCAGCGCCGCCCCCCACACGAGGTCGATGGTCTGGCGCGCCTCGCCGGCGGCCGCCAGGTCGAAATCCAGGTCGTCGGGGTTCGCGAACGCCTCGGTGACTTCGCGGTCGGTGATCGAGGAGAATCGCACCCGCTGGATCGGGGCGTCGCTGACTTCGCGGATGAGTTCGTAGGCCTCCTTGCCGATGAGTTCGCCCTCGCGGTCGTAGTCCGTGGCGATGACCGCCTCGTTGCACTTGCGGGCCAGCGCCTGCAGGGTCGTCACGATGTTCTCTTTGGTGGGCGATTTGACGACGTCGGCGTCGATGAGTTCCACCGGTTCCACGTCGCGCCAGTCGCTGTACTCCGTGGGGAAGTCGACCCCGACGACGTGGCCGGAGAGGCCGAGACAGCGCTTGCCACCCCACCGGTAGACGTTGACGCCGTTTCGCCGGTCCGCGCTCGCGCTGCCGTCGCTGAGGATGTCCGCGATGCGCCGCGCGGCGTTGTCCTTCTCGGTGATTATCAACTCCACCGCGGTACACCTCCCCGATAGGCTCGTTCGGCACTCGTTGCCAGCAGTTCGCCATCCGTTCCGGCCACCCACGGCACGGAATCGCGAACGATCCGCGGAATTGGACGCTCGATCATTCGACAGTGACTACGCGGGGTGGGCGTCCTAAGTCTTTCGGCAAACCGCAGGACAGCGCGGGTGTGCGGGCGCGCAAATACGCACACGCGAGAAACCTCGGCCTTCGGACGTCGACCGTTCGGGCTTCGGACGTCGATCACGCCGGCGCGGACGACACCGCACACCGGACGCCCTCGCTGTCGGCCTCCCGGAGCGCGCTGGCGGTCAACACGAGGACGCTCGCGGCGAAGAACAGGCCGCCGACCGGCGACGTGGGGTCCATAAACGCCCAGTAGACCGGCGAGGCGGCCGCGCCGAACAGCACGCCGACGGCACCGTACAGCGCGGGCGCACAGCAACAGCAGGCGGTCGCGCCCGACGTGGCGAACGCCCCGAGCATGGCGCGTGGGGACTCGACCGTCCCCACGCTTTCGAACTCTTTGGCGACCAGGCCGACGTTCAGCGCGACCAGACCGCCGAGTAGTCCCGTCAGCAACAGCGTCCCGACCGAGACGTACCCCGCCAGCGGAATTTCGGGCAGGTAGAACTCGACGGCTGGCCAGTATACAAGCGGCGAGGCGACCCTGTAGGGCGTGAGGAATCCGTGGTCGGGGACGGTCGCCGACAGCGCCGGATTGACCGTCAGCGTCCCCGCCGAGAACGCGAAAAAGACCGCGAAGACGGCGAACGCGACGCCGGCCGCTGCCCTCGGAACGCGGTCGTTCAGGGCCTCCCGGAACCGTGGGCCGGCGTCGACCCAGAGGACGTAGGCCACGATGGCGGGAACGCCCACTGCCAGCAGGTACCCCAGCGGGTGTTCGAGGCCGTCGTTGGGCATCACCGCCGGGTAGGCGACCCACGCGGCCAGCCCGAACCCGAGGAACGTGTACCGTGGCCGGGACGGCCAGTAGACGCGACCGACGACGAAACCCCCCAGCGCCAGCACCGCGCCCGAGAGCACGTTGACGACGGGGAAGTACCTCGTCCACTCGGGGGTGGATCCCGGTGCGATCTGGATCTCCACGAGGCCGATACTGCCGAACACCGCGAGTGCGATTCCGCCCATGAGGACGCCGACCGCGAACCGCGCGTCGAGCAGATTCCGGGTGAACGCCCGCCAGCCCACCGCCGCGAGTCCGAGACCGCCGACCACCACCACCAGCAACAGCCAGTGTGGCGTCCCGGCGTGAGTCGTGCCGGCGTGAGCGGAGGCGGTCCCCGCGAGCACCGGCAGGGTCGCCAGCAGTGCCAGTCCACGACGCCAGCGTTCGGTCATCACCTGACGATTCGTCGGGAGTGATTTGGGCGTTGCGATACGCCCGTGGGAGTGTGTTCCAGCGACACGCCGCCGACGCTCCGGCGTGTCCTATATCCATCTCGAACGCGAAGCAGGATCGATGAGCAACGACGTACCCGTCACCGCCGAGCACCCGGACAGTCCCATCCGAACGACCGGCACCGACCACATCACCATCTGGGGCAGCAACGCCGCCGACACCATCGCGTTCTATCGCGATCTGCTGGGCATGCCGTTAGTGCTCAGACAGCCCAACCTCGACGACCCCTCCCAGACGCACCTGTTTTTCGACACCGGCGACGGTCGCATCCTCACCGTCTTCGTCAGCGACGACCGCCAGTCGAACGTCCGCCCGCTGGGCACCCAGACCGGCGGCGTCCACCACCTCTGTTTCAGCGTCGCGCCCGACGACTTCGAGGACACGATGGCCGCGCTGGACGAGGACGGCAGGGGCTACAACGTCTTCGACCGCGGCGTCTTCCACTCGCTGTACACCCGCGACAACAACGGCCTGGTCATCGAACTCTCGACGGACAAGTACGACGTCCCCGACGACCGCCGCGGGGAAGTGCTGGCGACCGCCCAGCGCATCCGCGAGGAGGGCGGCGCGGACTACGCCAAAGACGAGCACTTAGAGGCCGCGCTTGAGGAACTCGGCATCGAGGTCCACAGGTACGATCTGCCCGACGCCAGCAGCGGCGTCGGCGGCGTCGAGTAACGGCGCTGGGCCGACGTATCGACGCCGAGTGACGCGCTGACCGCGGCGTCGTACCGGCGGTCCGTCGAACACCCCGCAGTACGTCGCAGGCATCTGTAGACCACTTCGTGACAACCGCTTTAGGACACGTCGTGGACCTCCCGAGATATGCGGAGTGCCCTCCTCGCGTGCGCGGCCGCCGCGCTCGTCCTGCTGAGCGGTTGTTCCGGACTCGCTCCCGGAACCGCGACGACCTCGCCGACCGAACCTGACACGGCGACGCCGTCCGATCCCGGAACGACCCGGTCGACGACCGAACCCGCGACCGCGACGCCGACCGAATCCACGACCGCGTCCTACGAACAGACGCCCCACACCGGCTGTCAGCCGGGTGCGATCGCGAAAAACGGCACGTGCGCGCCGGTCACCTCCGGGTCGAACGCCGACATCTTCGACGCCGAGAACCTCTCGGCGATCACCGCGCGGAACACGACCATCGGCGGCACGCCGGGCTACCTGGCGCGGCCCGCCGCCGACGGGCAGTACCCCGCCGTCGTCGTGATCCACGAGTGGTGGGGTCTCAACGGGAATATCAGGCACATGGCCGACGTCCTCGCCGGCCACGGCTACGTCGTGTTCGCCGTCGACCTCTACGACGGCCGCGTGGCGAGAAACTCCTCGTACGCCGCCGAGTTGTCGGGCGAGGTGCGGAACGATCCGGACGAAGCGGTGACGAAGATGGCCCGCGCGACCGCCGGCCTGCGTGCGCTACCTTACACCACCGATCGGGTCGCCAGCCTCGGGTGGTGCTTCGGGGGCGGCCAGAGCCTCCAGTTGAGCCTGAGCGACGCGGACCTGAACGCGACGGTCGTCTACTACGGGACGCTGACGACCGACGAGGAGACGCTCCGGAACGTCGACGGCCCCGTCCTGGGCATCTTCGGTGCCGACGATCCGGTCGTCGACGTCGAGACCGTCCGGGAGTTCAACCGGACGCTGGGCGACCTCGGCGTCGAGCGCGAAATCTACGTCTACGAGGGCGCGAGTCACGCCTTCGCCAATCCCAGCGGCGAGCAATTCGACCCGGAGGCGACGCGAGACGCCTGGGCGAAGACCCTGCGGTTCCTCGACGACCACCTGCGGTGATCGCCGTACGCACGTCGTTCGGGCTGGGCGGTCTGGCTGTTCGACGCGCTCTCTGGCTCACGTCGCGGCGCGTCGTTCACCGCGCTGACTCCAACGCGTCCCGAAGCAGTCGATTCACCTGCCCCGGGTCCGCACTGCCACCGGTCTTTTGCATCACCTGGCCGACGAGGAAGTTGAGTGCGCCGTCCTCGCCGCCGTGGTAGTCGGAGACGGCGGCGGGATTCTCCTCGATGGCCTCGCTGACGGCGGCGGCGACTTCGTCCTCGTCGGTCTTACCCAGCCCCTCCCGTTCGACGACGGCGTCGGGGTCGAGGCCCTCGTCGAGCATCGCCCGAAGGACCGTCTCGCGGGCGTTCTTGGCGGTGATCTCGTCGGTCGCCACGAGTTCGACTAGGCGGGTAATCTCGTCGAAGCGGTCGGTCACGTCGGTAATCCGCATGTCGCGGTAGTTGAGTTCGCCCAGGAGGTTGTCCGCGACCCACGTCGCGGCGAGGTCGGGGTCGAACCGCTCGGCGACGTCCTCGTAGAAGTCCGCGACCTCCTTCGTCGAGGTGAGTTTCGCGGCCGCTTCCTCGCTGAGGTCGTACTCCTCGCGGAAGCGCTCGCGGCGGGCGTCCGGGAGTTCGGGGATGGGAATCCGCTCTTTCCAGTCGGCGACCCGTAGCGGCGGGAGGTCGGCCTCCCGGAAGTAGCGGTAGTCCTTCTCTTCTTCCTTGCTCCGCATCGAGAGCGTGACGCCTTTCGATTCGTCCCAGTGGCGGGTCTCCTGTTCGACCGCGCGCCCGCGCTGGATGGCGTTCTTCTGGCGGGTCTCCTCGTAGGCCAGCGCCTTCTGTGCGCCCTTGTGGCTCGAGATGTTCTTGACCTCGGTCCGGTTGGCTTCGGCGAGCGTCGCCTCCTCGATCGCGCCGTCCGCGCCGACCGCCGCGGCGTCGACGATGGAGAGGTTGGCGTCGACCCGCAACGATCCGTCGCGGGTGGCGTCGAACACGCCAAGGTACTCCAGGACTTCCTCTAGTTTCGCCAGGAAGGCCCGCACCTCGTCGGGACTGCGGAAATCGGGTTCGGTGACGATCTCCATCAGCGGCGTGCCCGCGCGGTTGTAGTCGACCAGCGTGTACTCGGCGGTGTCGATCGAGCCGCCGGCGTGTTGGAGGCTGCCGGGGTCCTCTTCGAGGTGCGCCCGGCGGATGCCGACGGCCCGGCGCTCGCCCGCCACCGAGAACGCGAGTTCGCCGTCCTGGCAGATGGGCGCGTCGTACTGGGTGATCTGGAAGTTCTTCGGCAGGTCGGGGTAGTAGTAGTTCTTCCGGTGGAAGGCGGTCTCCTCGGGGACGTCGGCGTCGATGGCCTTGCCGATCTTGACGGCGGCCTCGACGGCCCCCTCGTTGAGCACCGGCAGGGCACCGGGCAGGCCCAGACAGACCGGACAGGTGTGAGTGTTCGGCTCGGCTCCCTCGACGTCGGTCGAACACCCACAGAAGATCTTGGTGTCCGTTTCGAGCTGGACGTGGACCTCTAACCCGATGACCGTCGCCAGGTCCCCCGTCTCGGCGGCTTTGGCAGTCATTATCCGCGGTTCGGCAGCCGGCGGCTAAAGGCTAACGACCCCGGCCCAGTACGTTACATCTCCTATCAGGTTTCGTGGTAATGTCTGACGTAAGTTTATGCCGGGGGAGACGCCCATTCGAGGTATGTCTCCCAATCGCGTCGAGCGACTCGAAGAACGCGTCAAGGAACTAGAGGCCTCCGTCGAGGGACTGACCGACGAACTCGTCGAGTGCAAGGTTCGACTCCGGGAACTCGAAAACGCCGTCGACGAAGACCTCGGGTTCGAACCCGAGACCGAGGCGGTCGAATCTCCAGACGAAACCGTGGCCGACAGTACTAAGGCTGAGGGTTCCGACGGGAGTGACAACGTGGAGGCCGACGGCGACATTATCGTCGCCTGACCGGCACTCCGAGAGGGGCCATGCACATACAAGAGCTCGTTCTGGACAACTTCAAGAGCTTCGGCCGGAAGACGCGCATCCCCTTCTACGAGGACTTCACCACCGTCAGCGGCCCGAACGGCTCCGGGAAGTCGAACATCATCGACTCCGTCCTGTTCGCGCTGGGGCTGGCCCGGACCTCGGGCATCCGCGCGGAGAAGTTGACCGACCTCATCTACAATCCCGGCCACCACGACGACGACCGCGAGTTCGACGGCGCACGCGAGGCCAGCGTCGAGGTCATCCTCGACAACGCCGACGGCACGCTCTCGAGGTCGCAGGTCGTCAACGCCGCCGGCACCGAGAAGATCGGCGACGTCGACGAAGTCGCGATCAAACGCCGGGTCAAAGAGACCGACGACAACTACTACTCGTACTACTACATCAACGGCCGCTCGGTCAACCTGGGCGACATCCAGGACCTGCTGGCCCAGGCCGGGGTCACGCCCGAGGGCTACAACGTCGTCATGCAGGGCGACGTGACCGAGATCATCAACATGACGCCGCGTGCGCGCCGCGAGATCATCGACGAGATTGCGGGCGTCGCGGAGTTCGACGCCAAGAAGGCCGACGCCTTCGAGGAACTGGAAGTCGTCGAGGAGCGCATCGAGGAGGCCAATCTCCGCATCGAGGAGAAACGGCAACGGCTCGACCAGCTCGAAGACGAACGCGAGACGGCGCTGCAGTACCAGGATCTGCGCGAGCAGAAACAGGAGTACGAGAGCTACCGCAAGGCCGCCGAACTCGAGGACAAACGCGAGGACCTGGTCGCCGTCGAGTCGGAGGTGGCCGATCTCGAGGCCGACCTCGACGAACTTCGGACCGAACTCGACGAGCGACAGGGTCGCGTGATGCGTCTAGAGGACGACCTCGACGACCTCAACGCCGAAATCGAGCGCAAAGGCGAAGACGAGCAGTTGCAGATCAAGCGGGAAATCGAGGAGGTCAAAGGGACGATCGCCAGGCTCGAAGACGCCATCGAGTCCGCCGAGACGAAGATCGAAGACGCCGAGAACGAGCGCAGACAGGCCTTCGTCAAGATCGACCGCAAGCAGGAGACCGTCGAGGACGTCGAAAGCGAGATCCGCGAGACGAAAGTCCAGAAGTCGTCGGTGAAAGCCGACCTCCAGGGCAAGCGCTCCGAACTCGCCGACGTCGAGGCCCGCATCGAGGAGGTCGGCGCGCAGTTCGAGGAGGTCAAAGACGAACTCGACGACGAGCGCGCGACCCACGAGGAACTGAAATCCGAGAAGAACGACCTCCAGCGCGAGCAGGACCGTCTGCTCGACGAGGCGCGTCGCCGCTCGAACGAACAGCGCGAGAAGGAACAGGCCATCGAGGAGGCCAGAGAGCGGATTCCGGAACTCGAGGCCGACGTCGAAGACCTGGAGGACGAGCGCTGGAAGGCCGAGCAGAACCGCGAGAACATCGGCGAGGTCGTCGACAATCTCCGGGAAGAGAAACGCGAGTTACAGGAAACGCTCGACGAGATCGAGGACGACCTCAACGCCGCCCAGCAGGAGTACGCCGAACTCGAAGCGAAGGCGGGCGACGACGGCGACTCTAGCTACGGCCGCGCCGTCACGTCGATCCTGAACGCCGACGTCGACGGCGTCCACGGCACGGTCGGCCAACTCGGCGGCGTCGACCCGCAGTACGCCACCGCCTGCGAGACCGCGGCCGGCGGCCGACTGGCACACGTCGTCGTCGACGACGACACCGTCGGTCAGCGCTGCATCGACTACCTCAAATCGCGCAACGCCGGGCGGGCGACCGTCCTCCCGATCACGGAGATGCACAAGCGGTCGTTGCCGTCGCTGCCCGACGATCCCGGCGTGATCGACTTCGCGTACGAACTCGTCGACTTCGACCCCGAGTACGCGGGCGTGTTCTCCTACGTCCTCGGGGACACCGTCGTCGTCGAGGACCTAGAGACCGCCCGGGAGTACATGGGCGACTATCGGCTGGTCACGGTCGAGGGCGACCTCGTCGAGAAGAGCGGCGCAATGACCGGCGGCTCGAAGAAGGGCACCCGCTATTCGTTCTCCGGCGGCGAGGGACAGCTCGAACGGGTCGCGGGCCGCATCGAGGACCTCGAAGACCGGCGCCGCGAGGTGCGCGAGCAACTGCGCGACGTCGAGGACCGGCTAGAGGACGCTCGCGACCGCGAGTCCGAGGCGGCCGAACAGCTGCGCGAAATCGAGTCGAAGATCGAGCGCAAGCGGGCCGAACGCGAGGACGTCGAGGCCGAAATCGAGCGCCTGGCGGACGAACTCGCCGACGTCGAGAGCCAGCGCGAGGCGGTCTCCGAGCGCATGGACGAACTCGAAAGCGAGATCGAAGCCAAAGACGAGGCGATCGCGGCCGTCGAGGCTGACATCGCGGATCTAGAGGCGCAAGTCGAGGACTCGGAGTTGCCCGAACTGACCAGTCAGGCCGACGACCTCGAAGCCGATATCGACGACCTCGAAGACCGGCTCGACGCGCTCGACGGCGACCTCAACGAACTCCAGTTGGAGAAGCAGTACGCCGAGGACGCCATCGACGACCTCCACGAGACGGTCGAGGCCGCACAGAACCGCAAGGCCGAACAGGAGGACCGCATCGAGGAACTGAGGGCCCAAATCGAGGACAAGCGCGACGTTCTCGACGAGAAGGAACGGGCCGTCGCGGATCTAGAGGAGGAACTGGCCGACCTCAAGGCCGACCGCGAGGACCTCAAAGCCGACCTCAAAGCGGCCAAAGAGCGCCGCGACGAGCAGAAGGCGTCGGTCGACGCCGTCGAGAGCGACCTCGCGGACGCCCGCGAGAACGCCGAGCGCCTGGAGTGGGAGATCGACGAACTCGAAGCGGAGGTCGGCGACTACGACCCCACAGACGTCCCCGACCACGACGAGGTCGAGTCCGAAATCGACCGGCTAGAGGGCGAGATGGAGGCCCTAGAGCCGGTGAACATGCTCGCCATCGAGGAGTACGACACCGTCGAGTCGGACCTCGACGACCTCGAAGCCAAAAAGGAGACGCTGGTCGAGGAGGCCGAGGGCATCCGGGACCGCATCGAGTCCTACGAGGCGAAGAAAAAGGAGACGTTCATGGACGCCTTCGACGCCATCGACGAGCACTTCGAGGACATCTTCGAGCGCCTCTCGAACGGCACGGGCCACCTCCACCTCGAAGACGCCGAGGACCCCTTCGAGGGCGGACTGACGATGAAGGCCCAGCCGGGCGACAAGCCAGTCCAGCGACTCAACGCGATGAGCGGCGGCGAGAAGTCCCTGACTGCGCTGGCTTTCATCTTCGCCATCCAGCGGCACAACCCCGCGCCCTTCTACGCGCTAGACGAGGTGGACGCCTTCCTCGACGCGGCCAACGCCGAACTCGTCGGCGAGATGGTGGACGAACTCGCCGGCGACGCGCAGTTCGTCGTCGTGTCCCACCGCTCGGCCATGCTCGAACGCTCCGAGCGGGCCATCGGCGTCACGATGCAGGAGGACAACGTCTCCGCGGTCACCGGCATCGACCTCTCCGGGAGCGGCGACGAGGAGGTGCCCGCGGATGACTGACGACGTGTCACTAGACATCACGGGACACGAGGACCGGGAGCGGCCCCGCGGCTCCGAGTCGACGTCGCGAGACGCCGACGAGGGGACGGCGAGCGAAGCGAGCCGTGAACCCGTGGAGGTGCTCGTGACGATGGCCGACGAGGGCGACATCGACCCGTGGGACATCGACATCGTGGCGGTGACCGACGAGTTCCTCGACCGACTCGACGAGGCGGACCTGCGGACGTCGGGTCGGGCGCTGTTCTACGCGAGCGTCCTCCTGCGGATGAAAGGCGACGCGATGCTGAACGAGGACGACGAGGAGGACGAAGAGCCGTGGGACGAGCCCTGGGAGCAGCCGCTTGCTGACGACGATCCAATCGACGGTCCCGATCCGTTCGCCTCGCTCGAGGCGGAGATGGACCGGCGGCTCGAACGCAAGCGCACCCGCGGGATGCCCCAGACGCTCGACGAACTCGTCCGCGACCTGCGTGAGGCCGAGCGGAACAACTGGTGGAAGGAGTCCCGCAGTTACGACACGAGCGACTCGCCGAAGGGGTTCCAGCGAGGCACCCAGCAACTCGACTACCGGAACGACGACGGCCTCCGGATGGACGACGAACCGACCGAGGCCGACGTCACGGGCACCGCTCACGCCGAGAACATCGACGCCATCATCGACGACGTGTACGGCGAACTCCGCGACCACTACGACGCGGGCCGGACGGAAGTGCTCTACCGGGAAATCGCCACGGCTGGCGGGTCGCGCGTCGAGACGTTTCTGGGACTGCTCTTTCTGTCCCACCGCGGGCAGGTCCACCTGCAACAGGACGAACTGTTCGGCGACCTCTGGATACAGGACCCGGCCGCGGCGACGGGGTCGGAGGAAGCGGTTGCGGACTGACGGCCGGCGACTACACGATTCGAGGTGCGTCATTTATTAGCTGACGGACCAAACAGTGTGGTATGCCAACACGAAACAAGGGCGGGCGTTCGCCAATCGACAGGCTTCGCAGACGCTACGAACGCACCGAGACGAAGTGTCCGGAGTGTGGATACGTCGACGAGGACAACGAGTGGAGGAGTCGTACCGACGGACGGCGAATCGTCTACCAGCACGTCTGTCCGAGTTGCGACGCCGAACGCGAGTACACCTTCCGGATGGATCGGTGAGGGTCGATTCCGGCCGGGCAGTGAAGAAAGCGTTTTCCGCCGCGTCGCCGAAGCCGCGAGCATGGAGACTCGACGGGCCCTGCTAGTGGACGCGTTCGCCGACGAACCGATGGCCGGCAATCCGGCGGGCGTCGTTCCCGACGCGGACGGACTGACCGACCGCCAGATGCAGGCCGTCGCGGGTGAACTCGGTGCCAGCGAGACGGCCTTCGTCCGGGAGAGCGACGCGGCCGACCTTCGATTGCGCTACTTCACGCCGGAGACGGAGGTGGACCTCTGCGGGCACGCGACGGTCGCGGCCCTCTTGCACCTGCGCGAGCGCGGTCGGATCGCCGACGGCGAACGGACCGTCGAGACGAACCAGAGACGCCTCGACGTCTCCGTCGACGAGGAGACGGCGTGGCTGACGACGGGCGAACCCGACCTCCGGGAGGTGGACCTCGACCGCGGGACCGTCGCGGACGCGCTGGGTATCGACGTCGCGGCGCTAGAGGACGTCGGCGCGGACCTGCCGCTCGTTCGGGGCTCGGTCGGCGTCGGCTTCCTGCTCGTTCCGGTCAACTACTTCGAGCACCTGCGCGACGCCGACCCCGATCAGCGCGCCGTCGAAGCCCTGGCCGACGACGTGGACGCGACGGGCGTGTACCCGTTCACATTCGACACGCTCGCGCCCGACGCCACGCTGCACGGGCGGGCGTTCGCACCCGGTGCCGGCATTCCCGAGGACCCGGTAACGGGGACCGCCTCGGCGGTCGTCGCCGGGTACCTCCGCCGGTACGGCGCGCTCGACGCCGACGTCGCCGAGGTGGTCTGCGAGCAGGGGCACTTCCTCGACCGGCCGGGCCGGGTTCGCGTGGACGTGCGCGAGGCCGCGGTCCGCGTCGGCGGGCGGGCGGTGACGGCGCTGGACGGCGACCTGGCCGTCCCGTCCGACGACGGCGACGACATCATCGAAGCGTGATCGTCCCAGCAGTTCTGTGACTTGCTGCCCCGGAAAGACTTACCATCCGGGGGGGTCAACCGACGCTCGTGTCGTCGTCGCTCCTCCCCGGGTCCGTTCTCTCCGCGTCGGTTCTCGCCGGTGGCATCCTCGGCGGATTCGGGAACTCGCTCGAAGCCGCGGTCGCGACCGCGACGGGTCCGACGGGACTAGTGATCATCGCCGTCTACTCGTTTCTCATCGCGTTCGTGTTGCCGATGCCCAGCGAGGTCGTCCTCCTGCCAGCCGGGTCGCTCCAGCTCGGCCTCTCCTACGAGGCGAACCTGGCGCTGGTGATGCTCGTCAGCGGGCTCGGGAAAGCGTTCGGGAGCGTCGTGGCCTTCCACCTCGGCCAGGAGGCCAAAAGCTACGGGCCGCTGTTGCGGGCGCTGCGGCGCTCGCGGTTCGACGTCGTCGAGTGGTCCGAGAACCGAACCGTCGAAATCGCCCAGCGCTACGGCTACCTCGGGCTGGCGATGGCGCTTTCGGTCCCGTTCTTCCCGGACACGCTGTCGATCTACGCGTTCACGGTGTTAGAGGACGACTACCTGAAGTTCGCGCTGGCCACCTTCGCGGGGAGCGTCGGTCGGCTGGTCGTGACCGTCGCCTTCGTCGGCGGGGCGTTCGTCGCGCTGACCGGCTGATCGCCCGCGGCCTCGTCGGTTCGGAGAGTTCGGTCGGAATTTGGAAATATTCATGATGCGATTCGGTGCAGCTACGGTCAGCATGCGACTTTCACGACGGTCGATACTTTCGAAAACGGCAGTGGTCGCGTCGGTCGGTGGCCTGGCTGGCTGCTCGGGCGGTGCCGGTGACGCGACGACGCGAACCGAGACGGCGACGCCGACGAAGACGGACACGCAGACGGCAACCGAGACGGACACGCCGACGACCACGGCGACCGATCCGGACACCCCGACGGAGACACGGACCGAGACGCCGACGGCCACGGAAACCGAAACGACCACGCCGATGGCACCGATGCCGACGGGCGCGAGCGCACAGGAGAAGTATCCGGACTACAACTGGGGCAAACTCGACGACGCGGAGCCGATCGAGACGACGACGGTCCGTCTCAGCGGGTTCGCATTCGACCCGCTGATAACCAGCGTCCCGGTCGGCGCGACGGTGACGTTCGAGAACGAGGACGGGGTGAGCCACACCGTGACGATTCCCGGCCTCGGGGTCGACCGGACGCTGTCCGGCGGCGACCAGTTCTCGCTGACCGTCGCCCACGAGGGAACCTACGATATGGTGTGTGAGTTCCATCCTTCGGACATGCTCGGACGAGTCGTGGTCGGCGACGTCGGGGGTAGCGCAAGCGCGAGCGCGTCGACGGCCACGTCGACTGCGAAAACGACCGCGACCACGACCGCGACCGAAACCGCGACCCCGACGCCGACCACGACTCGGGAGGACAACAGTGGCTACTGAAGCTACCGGACGGACGTGCGTGATCGGACTCGCCGGAGCGCACTTCCCGACGCCGACGGCTGTCCGGGGTCGCTCGCGTCGGTCGGACGCGAGCGCGCCGATGCGCTTACGTATCTGGCAGTGACACTTCGAGTCGATGGAAGGGGTGCTCTGGTACGTGCTGGCCAGCACCCGTGGCGGTCCCAACCGGGCGCGCATCCTCCGGTTGCTGGACGAGCGGCCGCGCAACGCCAACCAGCTCGCCGACGAACTGGACCTCGACTACACGACGGTCCGTCACCACCTCGACGTCCTCGCGGACAACAACGTCGTCACCGACAGCGGCGAGGACTACGGCGTGGTCTATCTCCCGAGCGACCAGTGTCGCGCCAACTGGGACGTCGTCGAGGAAATCATCGAGACGGTGATGTAGGACGAAACTTGGACAGACTATAACAGGACGCGCCGACAAGCACTATCGACGAACGCCAACGACGAACGCCGACGAATGACCATCCGAACCGACTTGCGGACGAACGTGAACCGACGCATGACACACCGACGACCGACCGACCCCGACGCATGACGCTCTGGCTCACCATCGGGAAGTACGCGGTCCTGGGGAACCTCGCGTTACTGATCGGGCTGACCTACGTGTGGGGCCGCAACTACCGCCGCCACGGCGCGACGCACACCCGCTCGCTGCTGGTGTTCGCGCTGTTGCTCCTCGTCGAGAACGCGATTTTCGCCTACCTGTACTTCCTGAACGACGCGACGGCGTGGTGGTTCTACCAGGGGTCGACGGCCGCCCAGGCCGGCATGATGGGCATCTGCGGGCTAGAGTTCGTCGCCCTGGGGTTCCTGTCGTACGTCACCTGGCAGTGACGTTGCCGGGTGGACGGGACGTCACCCGGAAGTGACGTCGTTGAGCAGACGGGGTCTCACCGAGTTCGGTCGAAATTTGGACGCAGTCCGGAAAACGTTCTTCGAGTCGGCCGACCGATCCTCCGTGTGACATGACACTGAACAGACGAACGTTGCTGCGAAACGTCGTCGTCGCCGGTGTGACCGTCGCGGTCGCCGGCTGTTCCGGAACCAGCGCGAGCGGAGGCAGCGACGAGAGTGGCGGCGACTCGTCGGACTCGGCCGTCGTCGAGACGACGGACGTGACGATGGTGAACACGCAGTTCGACCCGCGCAACGTCCACGTCGACGCCGGGGCGACGGTGACCTGGACGAACGAGGACAGCACCGGCCACACCGTGACCGCCGCCTCGGACAACTGGTCGTACGACGAGGCGGTCGACGGCGGCGGCGAGACGAGCTACACCTTCGAAGACGGCGGCGTCTACGACGTCTACTGCCGATACCACGGTTCGAAGGACCTCTCCGGGATGGCGATGAAGGTGGCCGTCGGCGACGCGAGCATCGCCTCGCCGCTGGGCGGCGGCGATAGCGGTAGCAGTGGTGGCGGCGGGTACTGATACGGATTCGGGTCGCTCCCTGCCGGTGGTTCGCCGACCCGTTCGGGCGACCCGAAACCGGCGGCCTTTTTCCGGTCCGTCGCGGAAACGGGTGGTATGAGCCACGAGGAGTTCCCGACGGACAACCCCGCCGTGGTGACGGTCGGGTTGCCCTACGCCAACGGCGACCTGCACGTCGGCCACCTGCGCGGGTACGTCACCGGCGACGCCTACGCCCGCGCGCTCCGGCGCGTCGGCCAGCAGACCGCCTTCGTCTGCGGATCGGACATGCACGGGACGCCCATCGCGGTCAACGCCGCCGAGGAGGGCGTCTCCCCCCAGGAGTTCGCGATGCGGTACCACGAGGAGTACGAACGGACGTTCCCGGAGTTCAACGTCGAGTTCGACAACTACGGTCACACCGACGACGAGACGAACACCGAGATGACGCGGTCGTTCGTCCGGTCGTGGATCGACAACGACCACGTC
>JBDGSB010000135.1:0-10601 GCA_042217765.1 Haloarculaceae archaeon
CCGCTGCGATCGCCGCCACTAGCACCATCGCGATGAACACGATCAGCGTGCCGATGCCGACCTGTCCGCGATCCGTTCGTCGTACTGTCTCTCGTTCGACCATTGTCGAGCACTACAACGCCCCCCTAGTAAAATACACCGGCCAATTATCAAATGTTGGAATGGGTGGCGGAGACCGTCGCGTCGGCTTCGACGTTTCGTCGACGACGTAACCACCGCTCCCGTAATGGTCGGGCGGTAAGCTCGTCGAATGGACGATAAGCGGATCGTTACTACGTCGTCGTCGTCCCTCGAACGAACATGGCACTGATCGACTCGCTCGTCGTGTTCGTCGTCAGCCTGCTAGTGGGCGCGTTCGGTATCTACGTCGGGGCACGCCTCGTCGCCGACGAGGACGACTACGGATACGCCATCGTAACGGCACTGCTCGGTGCCGTCGTCTGGGCCGTCGGCGGGTTTCTCGTCGGTTGGATTCCACTCCTCGGCCCGTTGCTGGTTCTGCTCGCGTACGTCGCCCTCATCAACGCCAGGTATCCGGGCGGGTGGGGAAACGCCATCGTCATCGCGCTGATCGCGTGGTTCGCGTCGTTTCTCGTCCTGTACGTCCTCGCGGCCGTCGGCCTCACCGGGTTCGAGGCCATCGGCGTCCCGGGCGCGTGACGACCGCACGCCGTCTCGGGGACGAACGCCGTCTCGGGGACGAACGCCGTTACGCCACGTTGCGCAAGAACGCCTCGCGGGCGAACGATTCGTCCTCGCCTCGCACGTCGACGACGTCCAGCGCCGTCACCTCGGCCCCGACGCCCAAGATGCTCGCGAGACTGGGCGTGGTTCGGCCCTCGTCGCCGGAGACGAGTTCCTTCACGTACAGGCCGCCCTCGCCGTGGAGTTCGACCGTGGCGTGGCGCTCGTCGTCGAGCGTGCCGGTGATCTCGTAGACCGATCGCGTCCGGGTCACGTCGGCGCGGCGGTGGGCGACTCGCTGGGGGGTGTCCTGTTCGATCGTCGCACCCGCCAGGCGCTCCAGGGCCGCCCGGAACGCCGACTGCTCGACCGGCGCGTCGAAGGTGACGTCCATGCGGTAGGTCTTGCTCGCGTCGAGTTCCTTCACGCGTTCGACCATCTCGTGGGTGGCCAACCGTAGTCCCTCGACCTCGACCGCACCGTCGGCGAAATCGTTGACGCGAGCCTCCAGGTCGCCGACGGCGACGTGGCGGACTCGGGGCTCTTTCACCTCGATCACGAACGGCCGGCCAGACCCGAGCATCAGCGCGTCGACGTCCTCGCGGCCGGCCCCGTGAAAGACCGCCTCCGTGCCGTCCATGGCCTCCAGAACCGGGGGCGCGGTGAGTTCCTCGACGCTGCGGTCGTAGCGGTAGCCGGTACCGTCACAGCCGGGGCACTCCTCGCCGCGCTTGATGCCCGTCGCGTTGCACTCACGG
This sequence comes from Haloarculaceae archaeon, assembly GCA_042217765.1. GTDB lineage: Archaea > Halobacteriota > Halobacteria > Halobacteriales > Haloarculaceae > JARUKX01. The sequence continues at coordinate 1,443 of JBDGSB010000135.1, forward strand.
CACGGCCACTCGGTCTGGGGAATGTCGCGTTCGAGTTTCCGGTAGCGGCCGTAGACGAACGCGGAGTTGACGTCGACGTCGACCTCGCCGGTCGCCAGGTCCAGCACCGCGAGCACGTCCGGGCGCCCGAAGTCGACCTCGGTGTCGGTCGCCGCACCCAGGCGCTTGCCGACCTCGCGGTTGAACTCGCTTTTCATGGCTTCGCCGGCGTCGGCGTCGAGGCCGGCCTCCTCGCGGAGGAGTCGATCGTTCTCCTCCAGTAGCGGCGGGACACGCGTCCCCACCTGATACGTGTCGAACTCGTAGCCGCGGACCGCGGCGGCGGCCCGTTCGGCCCACGCGTCGAAGTCGTCGCACTCGCCCTCACAGACCCAGCAGTCCGCGGCGGGTTCGTACGGTTCGTCGGCGTCGATGGCCGCCGTCACCCGAACCGCGCGGCCGCGCTCGGCGTTGGTCAGTCCGAAACTCCGGTCGGCGAACAGTCGTCCGAGACAGCAGTCACACAGGGGACCCGAATCGAGTGCAGCCCGCGCCGTCTCTACTACGTTCATCGAACGGACACAGGCGACAGCGCCCTAACACGCTTTCGAACCGCTGGCGTCTGGCAGTCGGTCCCGACGACGATGGCCGGTCCTCGACCGAGGTCAGTTCTCGGCGGACCGACGGTCGCGTGCGACGCCGTCGAATCCCACCGCACTCCCGTCGGCCGCCATCGACACCGACACCTCGCGCTGGGGGAACGGGATTTCCACGCCAGCCTCGCGGAACCGCTCGTAGACGGCCTTGTTCAGGAAGTGGACCGCACGGCCACGCAGGACGGGCGCGTCGATCCAGCACAGCAGTTCGACCTCGAGCGTGGAGTCGCCGAACCCGCGGAACCTGACCCGCGGTTCGGGGCTGTCGAGGACGAGGTCCTCGTCGGCGGCGACGTCGAGCAGAATCCCTTCGACCTCCTCGACGTCGGTGCCGTAGGCGACGCCGACCGGAATGCGCACGCGGCGGTCGCGCCGCGGCGTCGATTCGTTGACGATAGTCGCGGTGTTGAGCACGGCGTTCGGAACGGTGACGAAGATGTCGTCGCGGGTTCGGATGACCGTCGAGCGAATGGAGATGTCCTCGACGCGGCCCCGCTCGCCGGACTCGAGCACGATGTAGTCGCCGACCTTGTAGGTGCCGTCGAAGTACAGCGCGATGGAGCCAAAGAAGTTGGCGATGGTGTCGCGGGCGGCCAGACCCACGACGACGCCGACGATGCCCGCGGAGGCCAAAAGCGGCGTCACGTCGACGTCCCAGAGCGCCAACAGCAGGAAGCCTCCGCCGGCGAGTATCACGGCCGTCCAGACGTTCTGGAAGATGGGAACGACCTGGCGGTCGAAGTGCTTCGAACCGGTGGCTTCCGTCGAGACGCGCCGTCCCATCCGGGTGAGCGCGAACGCCCACACCAGGACGACGAGCGACCCGACGACGGCCCCGACCGTTTGTGCGACGGCGGGGACGACGCCGAGTTCGACGACCGCGAGATAGAGGCCAGCGAGGACGACGGTCACGTACAGCGGCGGGTGGACGCTCCGGAAAACGACGTCGTCGACGTCTCCCGGAATCCGGCGTGTCACCCGACGAATCAGAACGTCGCCACCCACCTGAACGGCTTTCGCGACGAGCAGCGAGGTCCCGATCACGAGCAGAACACCCTGCCAGTGCGGGAGCGACAGCACCCACTCCCAGAGGTCGGCGTACGTGACGATCGGTTGCATGCGACCCGTACGCGGCGGAGGCTAAATAGCTGCACCGTCGCACTCACGCGACGAGAACGAATGCCGACGGCCGTCATCGGGGCCGGTCGGGAGGTGGCGACGGCGACGTCCGCGGTCGTCGTCGGATGTGAGAGTATTTAACGGGCTGGAGGTGTATGTACGGCCAGAGTCACACGACCACGGTTGCGGGCCATGAGCGGGGACGAACGAAAGCTACTCGACACGTCGGGAGACTACTGCTACGCCGTCAGGAGCGGCCAGCAGGTCACCGATCCCGACTGGCGGTCCTGCCGGGTCGTGCTCACCAACAAACGGCTGGTTCTCGCGGGCAACGACGGTAAGCAGGCGGTCGCCCACGGCGACGTCAGGCCGATCGACGGCGACGCGCCGATTCCCAACGCGATCAGCGTCGGCACCGCGACGCCGCTTCGCGTCGGCGACAACGTCGTCCTGGTCGACGCCAGCGGCGTCGACGACTTCGAACGCGAGTACTGCCGGGCGGCCCTCCACGGCGCGGTCATCCTCGTGAAACACCCGGCCGTCGTGGGTGGCGTCGTTCAGGGCGAATCCTGGCGGAAGGCGCGGTTTCGACTGGCCGACGACGAGGTGCAACTGGCCGTTCCCGACGGCGAGCCGATCCGGTTCGAGGTCGACGACGTCGGGACGCTCGAAACGGCGAGTACGGAGGTGCTAGACCAGCCCCGGACCGTCGTGCAGGTCGAGCACACCGACGCCGAGGACCGCAGCGTCGAGACACACTTCTCGGGGACGGAGACACACACCCAGGCCCTGGCGTCGCTGTTCGGCCACGTCATCGAGGAACGCGAGGATGACTACGAACTCACGGCCCGCGAAAACGAGGTCCTGATGGCGCTGTACTCGGGCGTGTCGCCGTTCGAGATGGCCGACTTCGTCGGCATGGAGGTCGACGAGGTTGAGGAGATATACCAGAAACTGCTCGAGATGGGAGCCGTCGACAAGGTCCGCGAGCGGACCGAGGTGACGCTGAACGCCTACGGGCGCAACCTCGCCAGCGAGGCCATGAGCGAACAGTGATTCGGGCGTCCCGCTTCCGTCGCCGGGACGTGGCACGTTTCGCCAGTCGAAACCACTACTGTCGGGGAGCGCCAACGACGTCCAAGGAGGGGCGAGGCGACAGACAATGAGCGACACGGAGAAGAAGGTCAGGGACGGACAGGGGAAGTTCCTCTACGCAGTCCAGGACGGCCACGAGATCAAGGACGCCGGGTGGCAGGAGTGTCGCGTCGTTCTCACCAACAAGCGGCTAGTGCTGGTCACCGGCGAGACCAAACACTCCATTCCGATGGCGAACATGACGGAGTTCGGCGGTCGCTACGACGCCACGCAGGCGGCCGCCCAGGAGGCCCACTACACGGCCGTCACCGTCGGCGACGACGTGTTGCTCGTCACGACGCCGGACCACGACGAGTTCGAGACGGACCTGTACCGGGCCGTGCTGAACGGTCGCATCGTGTTGGTCCAGCACCCCGCCGTCGAGGGCGGCGTCGTCCAGAACGCCGAGTGGACGAAAGCCCGCATCAAGGTCGGCGACGACGTCATCCGACTCGCACTCGAAGACGGCGACCTCGTCGAAATCGACCGCGACGACATCGGCGACATCGACCACGAGGAGACCGCCGTCGAGGGCGATCAACGGCCGGTCGTCCAGGTCGAACACAGCGAGGACGGCATCAGCGTCGAGACTCACGTCACGGGCGGACCACAGCACGTCGACGTCCTCCGGGAACTCGTCGCAGAGGGAATGCGCCGGACGGAAGCGGACATCGACCTCGATCCCATCGAGAAGCAGGTCATCATGGCGCTGCACTCGGGCGTGTCGCCGTTTGCGATCCCCGAGTTCGTCGGCATCTCCATCGAGCGCACCGCGGAAATCTACGACCGCCTCGTCGAACTCGACGTCATCGAGGTGGTCCGCGAACGGACCGAGGTCGAGATCACGCCCCAGGGTCGCAGCGTCGCCAGCGAGACGATGGCGAGTCAGTGATCGCCATCGCGTACCGATTCGAACACCTCACGCAGTGTGCGCGCTCTGTCGCGCCACCCGTAACCGTCGACCATCGTCGCCCGTCCGGCGTCCCCGAATCGTCGCCGTTTCTCCGCATCGTCCAGCAGGTCGCACACCCGAGCGACGAACTCCGCGCCCGTCTCGAACAGGTATCCGTCGCGTCCGTGTGTGACGATCCGGGGAACGTGTCCGAAGTCGGGAGCGACAGGCGGGAGTCCACAGCTCATGGCCTCTAACAGCACCATCCCGAAACTCTCGTGATCGGACGGCAACACGAAGACGTCGGCCTCTCGGTAGTACGCGGGCAGGCGGTCGTGGCCGACGTAGCCCGCGAAGTCGACGGCGTCATCGAGATGCAGCGCCGTAGCTTTGCGTTCGAGACGTCCTCGGAGCGGTCCGTCTCCGACGAGCGTCAGCGTCGCGTCCGGATGCGTATCGCGAATTCGACCGAACCACGCTAGCAGCGACGACAAGTTCTTCGCGGGGACGAATCGACCGACGAACAGCAGGGAGTGGCCGGACGTCGCGCCGGAGGCGGTCGATTCCGATGGAGCGGTCGTTCCCGCGTCACTGTCGGCCGGGGTCGCCTCCGTGTCAGCACCGGCCGGGGTCGCCTCCGTGTCAGCACCGGCCGGGGAGAACGTCGCCGTGTCGACGCCGGGGTTTATCGTGTGAACGTCGAGGTCGGTCCGTTGCTCGACGTCGTCGACGGTCATGCCGGTCGCCACCACGGCATCGAACGCGGACAGTTGCGCGTACGAATCGGGCAGGATTCCGACGGTATCTCGGAGAAACGAGTGGGGTGGGCCGTTGAGCGTTATCGTCGTCGGTGCGTCGATCGCGTCGACGAACCGGCCGAACCAGGGGTCGCTGTTGACGTGGACGACGTCGTACTCCGCCTCGGTCAGCCGTCGGATGGTCCGGCGCGTAAAGACCGCCGAGTCGACGTCAGCCAGCAGGCCGGCGACACCACGAGGGGCGGCGTACGCCAGGTCGCGGAGGTGCGGCGTCGGGACTGCGACGGTCTCGAACCCTTCGAGTGGTTCGGGCATCGAGCGAGTGAGGGGAGTCCCGACGTAGAACGTCACGTCGACGCCCTGAGCCCGGAGTTCGGAGGCGACGCGCAGGTCCCATATCTCGCCGCCACCGCGAGTGAACCCGAGCATTCGGTTGACGAACGCGACCTGCATTCGTCGGACCATCGGTGGCGGCCGTTGAAACGCTATCGGGTTACGGCCGATCGATCAAGCCGGTAACCGCCGTCGGTCGGACCCCAGAAGACTATTACCGCCGTCTCGCGTGCACGTCCGTATGAGCGTTTCCACGGCCGTCGTCCTGGCCGCCGGAGAGGGAACGCGGTTGCGTCCCCTGACTCGCAACCGCCCCAAACCGATGCTCCCCGCGGCGAACCGCCCGATCCTGGAGTCCGTCTTCGACGCGCTGGTCGACGCCGGCGTCGAGCGCATCGTCGTCGTCGTCGGATACAAACGCGACCGGGTGCAGGATCACTTCGGTCCCAGCTACCGGGACGTGCCGCTGGCGTACGTGCGCCAGGACAAACAACTGGGAAGCGGGCACGCCCTCCTGCAGGCCCGGCATGCGGTCGAGGGGCCGGTGCTGGTGGTCAACGGGGACCGCGTGATCGACGCCGGAATCGTCACCGACGTCGTCGACGCGTTCGAGACCGGAGGCGGCGTCCCGACGCTGGCGGTGCTAGAGCGACAGAACGCCCGACAGTACGGGGCCGTCGTCCTCCACGACAGGGAGATCGCCAAGATCGTCGAGAAGCCCGACACCGACGATTACCGCCTCATCAACGGCGGCGTCTACGCCTTCGACGCCGACATCTTCGACGCCATCGAGGAGACGCCGCGGCGAGACGGCGAACTCGCGCTGACGGACACCATCGCCCGGCTGGTTCATCGCGGTCGCGTCCGGGGCGTCGAGAGCGAGGGGTTGTGGGTCGACGCCACGTACCCGTGGGACCTGTTGACGGTCGCCACGGAAGTGCTGGCGCGCGGCCGCGTCGACCAGCCTGCACGCGACGAGCGCGTCTGGGTCGACGACGCCGCGCGCGTCCACGAGGCGGCCACCCTCCAGGCGCCGGTCGTCGTCGGCCCCGACTGTGAGGTGAGCCCCGGGGCCGTCGTCGGGCCGAACGTGGCGCTGGGCCGCAACGTCACCGTCGGGGCCAACGCCACGGTCCGGCGGTCGGTGCTGGACGCGGACACGCGGGTCGATCCCGCGTCGACCCTGCAGGACACGGTGACGGGACAGGACGTCCACCTGGGAGCCGGCACCGTCGTCCCCGGCGGACCCGCCGACGTCCGCGTCGGGACGTCGGTCTTCGAGGACCAGCGCCTCGGAGCCGTCGTCGCCGACCGCGTCCACGCAGAGGGCGACGTCAGCCTCGCCCCGGGGACGCTGGTCGGGCCGAACGCCCACCTCGACACCGGCGTCCGGGTCAGCGGCCACGTCGTCGAGGGCGCGGAGGTGGTGCGCTGATGTGTGGCATCATCGGCTGCGTCGGCCGGAGCGACGAGACGCTGTCCGTCCTCGTCCACGGCCTCTCGAAGCTAGAGTACCGCGGCTACGATTCCGCGGGCGTCGCACTGGCGGGTGACGGAATCCAGACCCGCAAGTGCGCCGGCGAGATCGACGACCTCCGGGCGGCGCTCGAGACGCGACCGCCCGCCGGACGCGTCGGTATCGGGCACACCCGCTGGAGCACCCACGGCCCGCCGACCGACGAGAATGCCCACCCACACACCGACTGCCACGGCGACGTCGCCGTCGTCCACAACGGCATCATCGAGAACTACCAGTCCCTGCGAGACGAACTCGCGACCACGGGCCACACCTTCCGCAGCGACACCGACACCGAGGTCGTCCCGCACCTCATCGAGGCAGCGCTGGCCGACGGCGCGAGCCCCGAGGCGGCGTTCCGGACGGCCGTCTCGCGTCTAGAGGGCAGCTACGCCGTCGCCGCGGTGGTCGACGGCAGCGAGCGGGTCTTCGCCGCCAGACACGACTCGCCGCTAGTGCTGGGAATCGGCGACGACGCGTACTACCTCGCCAGCGACGTGCCCGCCTTCCGCGATCACACCGACCGCGTCGTCTACCTCTCAGACGGCGAGTTCGCGACGCTGTCGGCCGACGGCTGGACCGTCACCGACGCCGACGGCGACGCCGTCGAGACGGCCGTCGACACCGTCGACTGGGACCCCGAGGAGACGGGGAAAAGCGGCTACGACCACTTCATGCTCAAGGAGATCCACGAACAGCCCCGCGCGCTCCGGCAGTGCCTGCGCGGCCGCGTCGACGAACTCGCCGGCGCGGTCGACATCGGCGACCTGGGCGACCTCTCGCCGACCGGCGTCCAGTTCGTCGCCTGTGGGACCTCCTACCACGCGGCGTTGCACGGGGCGCAACTGTTCCGCGACGCGGGCGTCCCCGCACAGGCCTTTCTGGCCAGCGAGTACGCGACTGCACCGCCGCCCATCGGCGACGCCCTCGTGATCGGCGTCACCCAGAGCGGCGAGACCGCCGACACCCTGAGCGCGCTCCGGGAGGCCGGCCGCCGCGGCGCGCGGACGCTCGCGGTCACCAACGTCGTCGGCTCGACCGCCGCACGAGAGTGCGACCACGTGCTGTACATCCGCGCCGGCCCCGAAATCGGCGTCGCGGCCACGAAGACGTTCGCGAGCCAGCTCACCGCGCTGAACCTCCTGGCGCTGGGCGTGACCGCCGGCTCCGACGACCGGGACGTCATCGCGAGCCTCCGGGACCTCCCCAGCGACGTGCAGGCGATCCTCGACGAGTCCACGGCCGCGGCCGTCGCCGAGACGTACGCCGACGCCGACGCCTACTTCTTCGTCGGCCGCCACCACCTCCACCCCGTCGCCCTGGAGGGCGCGCTGAAGATGAAAGAAATCACCTACAAACACGCCGAGGGCTTCGCGGCCGGCGAACTCAAACACGGCCCGCTGGCGCTGGTGACCGAGGACACGCCAGTGTTCGCGGCCGTGATCGGCGACGGTCCGACGGCGACGAAGACCGTCGGTAACGTCAAGGAAGTCGAGGCGCGCGACGCCCCGGTGGTCGCGGTGACCGACGGCCAGTCGGACGTCGAACGCTACGCCAACCACGTCCTCGACGTGCCGGAGACGCACCCTCGCGCCGCCGCCGTCCTGGCGAACGTCCAGCTCCAGCTCGTCGCGTACCACACCGCAACGCTGCTGGGGCGCTCCATCGACAAACCGCGCAATCTCGCCAAAAGCGTCACCGTCGAGTGACCTCGCAGTGCTCGGGCGGCCCCGGCCCGGCAGAGAGACGTACTTCCCCCGAGCAGCAGCGCGTCGGACCGGCGACGCTATCGACCACTCGCGGCGTTCGTCTCGACGTCGACGAGCGTCCCCTCCACGACGGTCGTGCCGAACCGCAACGTCACGTCGTCGCCGGTCCGGAGCGGACGAGCGTGGAAGTACAGCCGGTCGTGTCGCCGATAGACGCGCGCCCGGACCGTCAGCGTGACGTCCGTTCGGGACGGGTGATCCCGGAGGTACAGGTGGCCGTCGCTGCTGGTGACGAGCACCTGTGCGGGTTCGGTCGCGACGTCGGTGATCGTCGCGGTCGCACCGGGGTGCGTTTCGCTCGTTCCTGCGGCGACGCCGTCGGCGATGGCCGGCCGAACGTCGGTCCACGCGACGGTGAGCGTGGCGTCGACCGGTCGGCCCGGAACCCCGTTTCCGGTCGCGTTGACGACCGTGCCGCGGACCCGGTAGTGCTCGGTCGGAACCGCGAGTCGCCGTCCGACGGCGACGGTCCGGTTGGCGTACCGGAACTGCCCGTCGACCGACCGGACCCACATCCGTGCGCCCAGCCGGACGTGTTCGCGCCCGCCCTCGTCTGCAGTCGGAATCGTCGTCACCGACGTAACCCGGGCGAGCGTCCGCCCGCCGAGGACGAGTTCGTCGCCGGCGTCGACGCGTGTGGCGACGGCCGTCGGAATCGACGCGTCGAGCAGGACGGACTGCCGGCGGGTGTCGAGGTCCGTTGGTGCGTCGAGTCGGCGGCGAACGATTCCCGTGACGTCGTAGCCGTCGACGACGGCCGATAGTTCGTCGCCGGTCGCGAGTTGCCACTCGCCGGTCGTCGTCACCCTGGCCGTCACCGACGCGACCGTTCGAACGGACCCGTTCGGCATCCGGGTCTGATAGAGGTCGCGCACCGTCACCATCCCGTTGCGGTTCGCCAGCGGGAGACGGTCGCCCGCGGACAGCGAATCCGCTGCGTCCGGACCGGTCTCGAACGCGACGACCGCGTTCCGTTCGACGGTTCGCGCGCCGGCATCGTTCC
>JBDGSB010000135.1:10701-22087 GCA_042217765.1 Haloarculaceae archaeon
CGTTCCGTTCGACGGTTCGCGCGCCGGCATCGTTCCACTCCCCCAGGAGGAAGAGTCCGCTCGCGGCCACGGCGACGAGTACCGCCGCGACGACGGCCGCGTCGACGACGTTGACGGACCCGAACAGTCGTCCTCGCTCGTCCAGCAGTTGCATCGTAGCTACTGCCCGTCACTCCCAGCGACAGTAAAGACGTTTTGTCTCAGACGGAGTCGCGTCATCGGGTACCGGCGGGTCGCCGAAACGAAGGGCCGAACCATCGATGCCGAGTGACGCTACCCGTATCACTCGAAGCGGGCAGTAATCTCCCCACAACTACAACAGCGCGTCACCAGCGCCTCGCGGTCGTCGGCCATCTCGATGGCGTGTTCGGTGCGGCCGCCGCAGTCGGAACACGCCCGGATCATCTCCGTCTCGCCGGCCTCCTTCGGCGCGCCGAGCGCGAGCGCGACGACGCGGTCGTCACCGCCGTTGCGGCCCTGCTGCCACTCGCCCGGCGCGAACCGGACCGCCTCGTCGGGACCGACGGTCACCTCGCCGGTCTCCGTCTCGAAGGTCGCGGTGCCGGCGACGACGTAGAACACCTCCTCCTGGTCGGGGTGGCGGTGATAGCCAAAGGCGAACGACTCGCCGGGCGCGAGTTCGTAGTAGTTGACCGCGACGCCCTCGGCACCCAGCGCGTCCGCGAGCGGTTTCTTGACCGACGCCGGTCCCATGCGTCGGTCTCGTTCGTCGACGCTGACCTTCTCCATACCCGCGACGACGGGAGCCAGGGGCAAAAGCGTGCTGTCGGGTGTCGGTGTGTCGGTGCTGTCGAATTCACTCATTCGGGCCCGACGGCGGGATTTTTCCGGCTCAGCGTCCGGCGTCCGCCTCTTCGCCGGCCCAGTAGTCCACGTCGTCGTCCCGCCGGTAGTAAGCCGTGATCGTCCGGCCGTGGTCGTCGCCGGGAGCCGACCCGGTGTAGACGCCCACCTTGTCCGAGTCCGGGTAGTGGATCACCCCGGGGTCGTGCATCGTCGACATCGTCAGGTACCGCAGGCGGCCGTCGGAGTCGTTGACGACGCGGTGGGCCGCCTCGGGTCCCGTCGGCAGCGCCACGTAGTCGCCGGCCTCTATTGGGACGGTCTCGTCTCCGAGACGGAGCCTGCCGGTCCCTTCGAGCACGTAGATAGCTTCCTCGTTGGCCTCGTGGTAGTGATATGGCCAGGACCGCCGCCCCGACGGGAGGTCGTAGAGGCTACAGCCCAACCGTTCGCCGCCCGCTTCCCTCGCCAGTCGCTTCCGACGAACGAGCGTCTCGCCGCGTTCGGTCTCCTCGTACGCGAGGTCGGATTCGTTGACACGCATACCGTCGACGACGACCGGCCAGAACAAAGAGGTGCGGTCGGGATGGAACCGAGCGGTTCGAGGCGGCGATTAGGCGGCGATCGGGCGGGAGAGAGCGAAACGGTAGCGAGGGCGACCGCTCACTCGGTGCGATCGATGTCGAGGTCGTCGTCGAGTCCGTCGAGCCAGTCGCCTTCCGCGAGTTCCTCCATCTGCTCGCGGAAGTGGGTCTTGCAGACGCCGACCCGGACGCCGTCTTTCTCGACGGAGATGTCGGCTTCGCGGTCGCAGTAGTGACAGTACATGTCCGGCCGTAGGTGGCCGGGGCCATTGAACCCTACGACATGCGGTCGCTTTCCCGGACGAACGCGACGGTTTCCGTCGTCGCCCGGCGTCGGCGGTCCGGACGTTGGTCGATTGCGGGACGCCCGTGCAGTGCGACAGGGGTTTGTCCGCAGGGAGCCTACGTTCCGCCAATGACGCGACGGTCGATAGTCACCCGGGCGCTCTGGTTCGTCTTCGTCGGCTGGTGGGCGACGCCCGCGGTCGTGAACGTGGCGTGGCTGCTCACCGCGACCGTGGTGTTCGCGCCGCTGGGGATCAAACTCGTCAACCTCGTCCCGACGGTCCTCAGCCTCGCGGAACCGCGGTCGCTGTCCGAGCCAGAAACCGCGCGCGGACAGCACTCGCTGGTCGTGCGGGCGCTGTACTTCGTCTTCGTGGGCTGGTGGCTGAGTTTCCTGTGGGCCAACGTCGCCGCGATGCTGGCCGTGACGGTCGTGGGACTGCCGGTCGCGTTCTGGATGTTCAACCGGCTACCGTACGTGACCTCGCTGTACCGATTCCACGGCTAGCCGCCCACTTCGGCCGTCGGCCGGCGTTCGCTGGGACGGCCATGCGTGCTCCCGGATCGATACGCCAGGTTACAGCCGCTCGCGGACGCGCTCGTACGCCTCGGCGTCGAGGCCGGCAGCGCCGAGGGTCGTCCCGTGGGCGTCGCTGCCGCCGGTCGGGAGCAGGTCGTACGCCTCGATAGCTCGGTCGACCGCGGCGGCGTCGACGGGTTCGTCGTATGGATAGTACCGCTCGACGGCGTCCAGGTGCTCGGTCAGCGACAGGACGGCCTCGGGGTCGGGGTACCGGAACGGGTGCGCGAGTCCGACCAGACCGCAGGCGTCGGCCAGCAGGTCCCGCCCGCGCTCGAAAGAGGGGACGTCGCGGGCGACGTAGCAGGGGCGGCCGTCGGCGATGAGGTCGTCGAAGACGCCCTGAACGGTGTAGTCGGTGGCGTCGGCGACCGCGCGGGCCACGTGCGGGCGGCCGATTCCGACGTCGATATCGACGTCGAGGGGCACGCCAAGGCGGTCCTCGACGCACTCGACGATTGCGCGGCCCCTCTCGATTCTGTCGCGCTGCAGGCGGTCGAGTTCGGCGACGAGTTCGTCCGTCGGGTCGACGCCGTAGCCCAGCAGATCCACGCGCTGGCCGACCACTCCGGCGGGCCGTTCGTCGGCGGCCTGCACCTCGACCCGGAGTTCGACGCCGTGGATCACGGTCACGCCGTCGACGGTCGTCACGGGCGCGTCGAGGCCGGGATTGAGTCGGTCGTGATCCGTGACGGCGACCGCCTGCAGTCCCGCTTCGCGGGCGGCGTCGGGAAGCGTCGCGAGAGTGAGTTCGCCGTCGGAGTTCGTCGTGTGGACGTGCAAGTCCGCGACGATCATACCGACGACTGCGCGCGAGGGAGTGAAGGCGGTTGCGGTCGGTCAACCGCGGAGACAGGAGGGTCCGGTCCACCGCCGTCACAGCAGATTCAGCAGGCCGAACTCGAAGGCGTAGTGGGCGGCCACGGCGAGCCAGGCCTCGAAGACGAACGTGCCGAGCGCCGACAGGACGGCGAACTCGCGGACGTCCATCTCGGCGACGCCGGCCGGCACCGTGAGCATCCCCCGGGTGAACAGCAGAGCGTTGCTCACCGGGACGGCCGGCCGGCCCCACCGCTCGAACCACCGGTCGAAACGGTCGAGTCGCGACTCGTCGATCCGGAACCAGGGCTTTTGCAACAGCCACTCGCGGCCGCCACGCTGTGCCAGCAGGAAGAGGGCGGTCTGGCCAGCGGTCGCTCCGCCGACGGCCACGGCGAAGATGGCGACGACCGCCCCCCAGTCGTAGCCGGCGGGCGTCTTCGCCAGCGTCGCCAGTGCGAACGGTACTAGCGCCTCGCTGGGCGCGAAGTACAGCAACATCGCCCCCTCTAGCACGAAAATGCCCAGCAGGGCGTAGATGCCGTAGCGCTGGATGAGCGAGCGAGCGAACGCCTCGTCGCCGACGACGTACAGGGCCACACCAGCCACCGCCAGCAGGAAGAACCCCCCGGCGACGACCAGCAGGCCGTAGTCCTCGACGAACCGTCGGAGGCGACCGTCGGTCGCGTACACTGATCCCGCCAGCGAAATCACGAGCGGCGCGACAGCCGCGACCATCGCCGCCGGGGACCAAACGAACGGCTCCATCGAGAGATACGTCCACGTACTGCGGTAAATGCGTTGTGTCAACGGGCACGTCCGGAGTCCGAGGGTTTTTCTACCGGAGCCGTAGAATAATTCCGCAATGATCGGTGAGGAAATAGTTGCAGTAGTGGGAGCGACGGGCGGCACCGGGACGACCCGACTGGTCGTCGAGACGGCGGGAACGCTCGCCCGGGAGGGCCACGACGTGGCAGTCCTCGACGCGGCGTTCGCGACCCAGGGACTGTCGGAGTACGTCCCCGAGACCCTCGACGTGGACCTGACGGCCGTCCTCGCGGACGACCGCGACGTCGAGGACGCGCTCTACCCGCTCGTTACGGGACTCGACGGGCAGTGTCTCTGCTGTCCGACCGCCGCACCGTTCGAACGACTCGCGCGGGCCAAAACGGCCGGGGCGTCTCGTCGGTTCCGGAACGTCGTCGACGCCGTCGCGTCGTCGGTCGCGTACGTGTTGGTCGACGTCCCGCCGGTGGCGGCCAACCAGGCCGTCGCGGCCGTCGACGCCGCCGAGACCATGGTGCTCGTCGCACCGGCCACCGAACACGGGGCCGACGGAGTCGCACGCATGCGTGCTCGTCTCGCCGACGTCCAGTCCGGCGACGACGTCGTGGTGGCCAACCGGCACGGGAGCGCAGACGCGGACGGCGGAGGCGACCACCCCCTCACCGCGGAGGCAGCGGTCACGCTGCCGGTCAGCGACGTCGTCGAGCCGGCGGACGCGCCGGTGTGTGCGGAGACGGCCGACGGCGCGTTTCCCTGGGCCGTCGCACAGACGGTCGAAACGACCCTCGACGTCTCGACGTCCGTCGATCCGCCGGAGTCGGGACTGCTCGACCGACTCGGCTAGACGAGGTCGTCCACGTCGCTCATCGTCTCGCCGAGCGCGTCGCGCTTTGCGACCGTCGCGTCCGCCGACGTCGTGAGCACGCCCTCGACCGCCTCGCGTGCTTCGGGGACGGGGTCGTGGGTCTCGACGAAGGCCGCCAGCGCGAACTCCGCGTCGGTCGCGCCGGTCAGTGCAACGGCGTCGGCGCGCGAGCACTCGCCGGCGAGCCAATCCCGGACGACGTCCCGTCGCGTGGGCCCCAGCGGTGTGACCCGCTCGCCCAGCAGGTGCAACGTCTTCGCGCCGTCCATCGGCGCCAGGCCGGCCGCGCGGGCGGCGTCGCCGACGCTTCGCCCGGTCGCGTAGGCCTCGACCAGCGCGGCGGCCGCGTCGACGTCACAGGGCAACGCGTCGGAAAACGGTTCGAGGCGTGACTGCAGGTCGCCGTCGGTGCGGTCGACGGTCGCGACGCCGCAGTCGCGCTGCTCGTGGACGACCTCGATGCCCGCGGCGATGTCCGACAGTCCCATTGGTTGCACGTTTCCACCCCCGATATTTAAACCCGTCCGTAGACGACGAGCGCCTACGCCTCGATCAGTTCGACGAGGTTGCCCTCGGGGTCGCGCAGGAAGCAGATTCGCGTGCCGCTGGCGGTCGTTTGCGGTTCGCTGACGGTCTCGACGTCGTCGGGTAGTTCTTCGTAGCGGACGTCGAGGTCCTCGACCGCGAGTCCGAGGTGTTTCGCGCCGGTGTCGTTGATCGCACCGCCGGTCGCGTCCGCGCCCACGGGGTCGTACTCGACCAGTTCGACCCGGGCGCCGCCGCCGTCGAGGTGAGCGAAGCGGCCGGTCGCGTTCTCGACGCCGACGCCGGTGGCAAACGCCTCCCCGGCGACTTCGAATCGGTCGAGGACGTTCAGGTCGAGGACGTCCCGGTAGAAGTCGACGGCACGGTCGAGGTCGGCGACGGTCACGCCGACGTGGTGTACGTGCAGGTCCGTCATGGTGCGATCACGCGCGTGCGAGCGCATAGGCGCTTCGACTTCGGCGGGAATACCGACTTCGACTCGGCGGGGGTGCCGACTTCGACTCGACGGGGATACCGACCGGTCACCGGTCGGTTCGTCGCGGCGAATCGGCCCGTGATCCGGGTCGACCACACTTTTTTTAAAGACCACTCGGGCCGAAGTTTCGACTGTAATGAGCACTGTCGATTCGACGCACTGTCCGGAATGTGACGGCCGACTGCGAACCGACGACCGCGAGACCGTCTGTGCCGAGTGTGGGCTCGTGGTCGCCGAAGACGCCATCGACCGCGGTCCCGAGTGGCGGTCCTTCGACGACGAGGACGGCGAACGCGCGCGAACCGGCGCACCGCTGACCCGCTCGCGACACGACCGCGGCCTGTCGACCGAGATTGGCTACTCGACGCGGGTGAAGGGCCGAAAGCGCCGCCGGCTCGCACGGATGCGCCGCCAGCACGACCGTGCGCACATCTCCTCGAAGGCCGAGCGAAACCAGGTGTACGCCTTCACCGAAATCCGTCGCATCGTCGGGGCGCTCGATTTGCCGGAGTCCATTCGCGACCGCGCGTGCGTGCTCTTCGAGTCCGCACAGGACGCAGACCTGCTGCGGGGACGCTCGCTCGAAGGGTTCGCCGCCGCGACGGTCTATGCCACCTGTCGGGCGGACTCGCTGTCTCGAACCGTCGAGGAGGTGACCGCGGTCACGAAGGCCGACGCCGCGGAACTCCGGGCTGCCTACGACGCGCTCAACCGCGAACTCGGGCTTCCGACGGGACCAATCGACCCGCGGGAGTACCTCGCGCGCTTCGCCAGCGCACTGTCGCTGTCGGCCGCCGTCGAGCGACGCGCTCGCGAACTCGCCGACCACGCCCACGAGGAGGGGCTCGTCAGCGGCCGCAACCCGGGTGGCGTCGCCGCCGCCTGTCTGTACACCGCCGCGTGCGAGCGCGACCGGGACCTGACACAGCGAGCGGCCGCGGACGCCGCCGGCGTGACGCCCGTGACGCTACGGAACACCTACAAGGACCTGACCGACGAGTGAACGGCCAGAAGCCTCGAAACTTCTGAGGTCGGAGAACTCGCTGTTGCACACCGACCGCCTCTAGAGACGCCAGGACTGGGATTTGAACCCAGAATCCCGAAGGGGAACACGCTTTCCAGGCGTGCGCCTTGCCGTTCGGCCATCCTGGCACGCACCCGGACGCTACTGGGGATGGGGGTTAAGACCTTTCGTTCTGTTCCGAGAGCCGTCGGTGGGTCCGGCCGGCGACGGCAGCCGCGCCGACCGCGACGACGGCGGCGACGCCGAGTTTGAGGCCCCAGTCGATCCGCTGGCCGGCCGCGAGTTCGAACGCCTGCAGGAACACGAGAAACGCGAGGCCGCCGCCGAGTCCCCACAGGACGCGAGCGCGCCGCGGGACGGTGACGTCGTCGGTCATGGATGGTCCAGATCGAGTCCGTGCTCGGTCATCGACCCAGTTCGGCCAACAGATGGCCGAGGTGCAGTCTGTCGTCGGTTCCTTCGGTGAGGTCCATGTCGACGTCACCGGCGAGGCGGTGTATCTCGGCCAGTTCGTCCCCCGAGTACCGCGAGCGGGCGACGGTCAGCACGTCTTCGAGCACCTCGCTGCCGCTGTAGCCCTCCTCGACCAGCAGGTCGTCTACGGTCTTGCGGGCGTCGGTGAACTCGCCGGCCTCTGCGTCGACGATCATCTCCTGGACGCGTTCGTCGATGCCCAGCGATCCCAGCACCTCGTAGGCGGCGTTCATGGTGATCTCGCCGTCCTGTTGGTAGGTGGTCTGTGCGCCGAGGATGGCCCGCCGGAGGTTGCCGTCGGCGTAGCCGGCCACGTACTCGATGCCCTCGTCGTCGTAAGGAGCGTCCTCGGCGTCGGCGATGGTCCGGAGGACGTCGGCGGTTTCCCCGTGAGTGGGCGCGCGGACCGGAACCGGGAAACACCGCGAGCGGATCGGGGGGATCAGCGCCGACGGCTGGCGAGTCGCAACGACGAACTGCGTCGCCTCATAGTGTCGTTCCATCACGCGCCGCAGCGCCTGCTGGAAGTCCTCGCGCATCGCCTCGGCGTTGTCTAGCAGGACGGTCTTGTAGTTTCCCGACACCGGGGAGTAGCTGGCGGTCTCTTTCAGCACGTGGTTGAGGAGGTCGGCCTTCGAGGACTCCCGGCGGCGTTTGGGCGTGACGAACGACGAGAATCGCGGGTCCTCGCCGAGTTCCTGCTTGCTCATGCCGAAGACGTCGGCGACGTTGATCTCCACGAGGTCGGCGTCGGGGTTGTCGTGGACCGCCTCGGCGAACGCGCGAACGGCGGCGGTCTTGCCGCTGCCGGCCGGGCCGTGAACCAGGAGGTTCATCGGCTCCTCGACGACTCCCCGGAGGTGGTCGCGGACCTCCGGTTGAGGGAGTTCCTCTAGCGTCGGCGCGTGCGTCTCGGTCCACAGCGGGGCGTCCATCGCTCACCGGTAGGCGGCCACCACCTAAGAATCCACTCCTCTCGACGCGGTCGACGTCTCCCGGTCGAGTTCGAACAGCTCTTCGAGTACCTTCCGCTGGGCGGCCCGGAGGTGCTGGTGGAAGGTCGGGCGCGTGACGCCCATCGCCTCGGCGAGTTCGGTCCCGTCGACGTCGCGGGGCCACTCGAAGAAGCCGCCGAGGAAGGCCGTCCGGATGGCGGTTTCCTGGCGGTCGGTGAAGCGGTCGAGGACGGCCGCGCGGAACTCCTGGGGCGTCTGGACGGGACGTTCGTGTTCGTGGTAGCCGACCAGGTCGACTCCCGAATAGCGATCCGCGACGAGTTCGAACACCTCGCGAGCCTCGGACTCGTAGGGGAGTTCGACGGTCACGTGCGTCTCGCCGTGGTCGCCGCGGACGTCCCGGGGCAACACGCCACGATCGGCCAGCGTCGTCGCCAGTGCGTCTTCCACGACGAGTTCGAACAGCGACTCGCCCTCGTGGGTGACCACGCACCGGGCCTGGCGGATGTCCGGATCGTCGGCCGCGACCGCGACCAGCGTCTCGGGGTCGGCGTCGTCGCTCGTGAGATACAGGTGCAACTGGCCGTCGGCTTGCTGCATCGTGCCGGCCGACTCGATCCGGCAGTCGGCCCCGTCGGACAGCCGGGAGAACAGCAACGCGTCGTCGCGGGCGGTGAACGCCAGTTCGACCACGTGATCGGTCGTGAAGATCCGTCCGCGCTCGACGGCGTTGATGGCGTTACCGATGGCCCGCCCCAGTGCCGTCAACACTACCTGTTCGCGGTCGGCGAAGGCGTCGGGTTCGCCCGCGTAGACGGTCAACACGCCGTAGCACGTGTCTTTGTAGCTCAGCGGGATGGCAACCAGCCCCCTCATGCCCGCCTGGCGAGCGCGCTCGTGAGGACCGGTCACCGTCCGCTCGGCGAAGTCCTCGACGACCTGCGGTTCGCCGGTCTGGAGCGCTCTGACCGTCGGGTCGGTGCTGTCGTCCTCGACGGCGACCACGGCGTCGCCGTCGTCCCACGCACAATCCCTGCTCGCGGTCGCTTCGAGGGTGTCACTGGCGAGGTCGGGACGGCCGACCCACGCGCTGTCGTAGGGCGCGGTCGCGACCAGCCGGTCGCAAACGGCCGACTCGATCTCCTCGCGCGTGGTCGCCTGGACCAGCACCTCGATGGTCTCCTCGATGAGGCCGTTGATGCGGTCGACCAGCGCGTCGATTCGCTCGTGGGCCTCGCGGACCTCCTGCTCGCGCTTGGCGCGGTTGCACGCGGCCGCGGCGCTGGTCGCCAGCAGTGCGCCCAGTTGCCGGTCGACCGCGGCGATGTCCTCGGCGCGGTCGGTGGCGATCGCGACGGTCCCGTGAACGCCCATCGGGAAGTACATCGCACTCGAGATCGGCGAGCGATTCCGGTCGTCGTCGATGGCGGCGACGTCCTGGTAGACGGCCGATTCGCCGGTGGCGAACACCTCGCCAGGGGGGCCCTCGTCGAGCCCGTACCTGGGCAAGTCCTCGAGATCGGTCGAGACGGCCTCCGAACGCGCGACCGACACGAGTTCCTCGGCGTCGGCGTCGTACAGTCGGACGACGGCGAACTCGAACCCGAGGACGTCGCGGGCGGCACCCACGACCATGTCCGCGACCTCCTCGCGCGTGCGAGCCTGCATCAGCGTCCGGGAGGCCGCAAGCAGGTCCGACAGCCGATCGCGGTGCTCGCGCTGGTCGGTCACGTCCCGGATGACGCCGACCGTTCCCTGGAACGTGCCGTCGTCGTCGCGGAGGATCCGCACGTTGTTCTCGCAGGGAACCGGCTGGCGTCCACGCGGCGTGAGTGTGAGGTCGTAGGTCACGCTGTCCTCCCCGCGCTTCATGGCGTCGGCGATGACCTCCCTGGAACGGGTCGTCGATTCCGCGTCCATCGCCAGCGACGCGTGCGAACCCAGCAGTTCGCCCTCGTCGTATCCAGTTCGCTCGCACATCGCCTGGTTGACGAAGACGATGGTCCCGTCGGCGTCGAGTTCGTAGACGCCGTCGTCGATGGACTCGACGACCGCCTCGTGGCGTTCGAGGTGTCGCTCGCGCCGGCGGCGTTCGAGTTCGTGGCTCACCCACTCCGTCAGGAGTTCGATGAACGTCTCCTCGGCGTCGGTGAACGGCCGTTCGCGCGGGTCCGTGTCCGCGAAGCAGAAGGTCCCATACAGGTCGCCGTCGACGAGGACCTTGCTCCCGAGGTAACAGTCTAGCTCGTAGCGATCGTACGCGGGATCGTCCTCCCACCCCTCCGCGGGTGCGTCTCGGACGCCGAGCAGGCCACTCGACTCGATAGTCTTTCGGCAGTACGACTCCGACAGCGGTGCCGAGTCGCCGACCTGCAACTGTGCGTGGTCACCACGGGCGTGGACGATGGTCTGCTCGTCGGCGTCGATGCGGGTCAGAAACCCGACCGGCAACGCCAGGCGATCACACCCGATCTCGAGGGCGCGCTCGACCTTCTCGTCGACGTCGAGGTCGCCGCTGGCCGCCAGCGTCTGGAGGTCGCGCAGCGCCGCCTCGTTGCGCTGCAACTCCCGTTTTGCCGCCGTCTGCTCGGCGACGGTCGCGAAGTGAATCGTCGCTCCGCTCGCGTCGGGATACACCGAGACCCGGACCCGCCCCTCGGTCGGCGGATAGTCCGCCTCGACGGTCCGCTCGACGCCGCGCTCGATGGCCGCCCGAAGCGCCGCCTCGAAGGACGTGTCCGCGAGGTCGGGGACGACCTCCGAGACGGACTCGCCGAGCAGCGCGTCGGCGTCGCAGTCGACGAACCGTTCGGCGCGGTCGCTGGCGTACTCGATCCGCCACTCGGTGTCGACGGAGACGATCGCGTCGGCACTGCGATCCCGCACCCTCTCGCGGACGGGTCCCGTCTCGCGTGGCGACCCGCCGTCGGCGACGAGACGCTGGCTCGACGCCGTCCGTTCGACGTGGTCGTCCCGCCCCTCCTGTCGTTCGTCGCCGACGTCGCGGACGACCACTGCCACGATATCGACGAGAAACACGTGACCGCTCGCACCCATGTACTCTTCAGGACTACTCGCTCGGCAACCATAAAGACGACTCCTGGCGACCGACAGCGAGTCCCGACGAGTCCGTTTGACATCCTCCACACGGCTGAAGCCGTGGGATTCCTCGCGTTGGGGGTCTGGCA
>JBDGSB010000099.1:0-21980 GCA_042217765.1 Haloarculaceae archaeon
TCAGAGCGAATGCTTGCGCGTTTCATAGGCTTCCCTTCCCTTCCCGTGATATCGTCGCATGCCAACTCGTGTCTCGTGCAACCGACTTGCAATATTAGATTTTTCCCACAGGTATTAATTTAACGGTTTAGAATACAATAACAAGTTGTGCGTTACCATGATCGGCAACGATACCTACGCGTCTCGTGTCACTGACTGGCGGGGGGAGGATGCTTCGAACTGACGGCGTAGGAGAACTCGTCGACTCGGCTTCCGATGACACGGCGATGCTCGACTCGACCACACGGAGCCAGACGTGGGCTCGAAAGCGGGTTCGATTCACGAACGGATGCGGTTCGTCCACAGGTGTGATTCGATGACGCTCGTTTGGTGGCTCGTCGGTGCTGCCGTCGTCTGGACGCTCCTGACGAACGTCGCTCGATTGCGAGGTCTCGTTCCCGAGTACGTGCGCGTTCGTGGACCACTGTGTTCGATCCGTACCGCGTGGATACCGTCTCCGGTTCGCCGTCTCGCGGCGTTCGAACGCGGTTGGCGCGTCTGGGGAACGTTCGGCGTCGTGGCGACGTTCCTCCTCATGGCGGCGATGGGTCTCTTCCTGGTCGTCGTCGCGGGAGTGCTTCTGACGCATCCGGCAGTCACAACGAACGCGTCGGGATCGACGCTACCGACCGATTTCGACACGTCGATACCGCTGGCATCCGTGATCGTGGCGTTCACGCTCGCGCTGGTCGGCCACGAACTCGGTCACGCAGTCGTGTGTCTGGTCGAAGACATCGACGTCGACGCGGTCGGTATCGGATTCGTCGTGTTCGTCCCCCGCTCGGTGTTCGTCGCGCCCGACTACGAGAGCCGCGAGCGTGCGTCGCCGATGGCACAACTTCGTTTGTTCGCTGCCGGCGTCGCGAACAACGTCGCACTCGGTGCCGTCGCCCTCGCCGTGCTGTTTGGACCGCTCACCGGAGCGATTGCGCCGGTCGCGGGCGTGCCGGTCGCGGGCGTCGCTCCGGGATCGCCGGCCGACGGCACGCTTCACAGGGGTGACGTCGTCACGGCCGTCGAGGGGCACGCGGTCCGCGACGAGGCGTCCCTGTCGGCGGCGCTCGACCGCGTCGACGACCGCCGGATTCGGCTGTCGCTCGCCGACGGCCGCACCATCAGTGTTCGTCGAACGGCACTCGACGATCCGCGTCTCGGAATCGTCGGCTACGAGGCCCCACCGGTCGTGACCGGAACGCGATACGACGGCGTCCGTGGGCTGGTGACCCGAATCGGGTGGCTCGTGTCCGCCCCGACGGCCGCGGTGTCGACGGCTGACTCGCGTGCGGGTTTCCTGGGGGTTGCGGGTCCGTTGACGTCGTTTTACGTTCCCCGGGGACCGCTGGCGGTGCTGGGAAGCGGCGTCTTCGTCCTCGTGAACGTCGCCTTCTGGACGGCGTGGTTCTGTCTCGTGTTGGGCACGCTGAACGCGTTGCCGATCGTGTTGCTGGACGGCGGCCATCTGATCAGGGTCGTTTTCCGGACGGTCGCGGCCGCACTGCCAGTCTCGGACCCCGAGTTCGTCGCCGCGCTGGGCGTGCTGGCGGTCAGTGCCGTGACGGTCCTGTCGTTCGTCGTGATCGTGGTCGTCCCGTGACGGTGGTCGCGCGTCCTAGGCGAGCAGTTCCTCGGCCACGGCGTCGGCGTCCAGGAGTGCGGGGTCGACGACGAGGTCGGCCTGGCCCTTCGCGAACTCCGGCAACGAGTCGCTGGCGTAGACGACGACCTTCAGGTCGGGATTGAGGTCCTTCGCGACGGCGATGGAGGTCGCCTGTTCGGACTCGGTCAGCACGTACGCGATCGCCTCGTGGATGCCGGCCTCCTCGAGGGCCGGGCGGTTGGCGACGTCGACGCGTTCGATCCTGGTGCGTGCGGCCAGCGCGTCGCCGATGCCGTCGGCGTCGGTCCCGGCGACGATGACGTGTCCGGTCATTCGTACTCGATGGTGGCCGGTGGTTTGTGGGTGACGTCGTAGACGACCCGTGCGACGTCGTCGTGTGCGCCCGTGATGCGACTCTGGATGCGCTGGAGGGTCTCCCAGTCGATCTCCTGGGCGCGAGCGGTCATGCCGTCGCGGGACTCGACCGACCGGACGGCGACGACCCACCCGTGGACGCGGTTGTCGCCTTTGACGCCGGTGGCCTTGCCGATGACCGCCGCCAGCGCCTGCCAGGGCTCGTAGTCGGCCAGTTCCTCCTCGACGACGTGGTTGGCCTCGCGGGCGACGTCGAGTTTCTCTTCTGTGACCTCACCGATGATGCGGACGGCCAGTCCCGGCCCGGGAAACGGCATCCGCTCGGAGACGACCTCCTCTAAGTCGAGGTAGCGCGCGACCTCCCGGACCTCGTCTTTGTAGAGGTCGGCCATCGGTTCGACGATGCCCTCGAAGTCGACCACGTCGGGGAGGCCGCCGACGTTGTGGTGGGACTTGATGGTGCCCTCGCTCTCGATGCGGTCGGGGTAGATGGTGCCCTGCACGAGGTAGTCGGCGTCGACCTCCTCGGCGACGGTCTCGAATTCGCGGATGAACTGCTCGCCGATGGCGTGGCGCTTCTCCTCGGGGTCGGTGACGCCGTCGAGTTCGTCGAGAAACCGCGCTTTCGCGTCGACGACGCGCAGGCTGTCCATGTAGGCGAACGTCTCGCGAATTTGTTCGGTCTCGCCTTTGCGCATCAGGCCGGTGTCGACGTAGACGGGGGTTAGCTGGTCGCCGATGGCCTCGTAGGCCAGTGCGGCGGCCGTCGAGGAGTCGACGCCGCCCGACAGCGCGATGATCGCGTGGGCGTCGCCGACCTGCTCGGCGATTTCGGCTCTGGCGTCGGCGACGAACGACTCGACGTCGACCATCAGGCTTGCACCTCCCCGGCGTCTTCGCGCCAGTCGAGGTCCCCGAGGACGGCGTCGACGAGGCCGACGAACGGCGGCGACGCGCGGCCGGGCCGGGATCTGAACTCGGGGTGGAACTGCGTCCCGAGGAAGTAGGGGTGATCGGGCAGTTCGACGATTTCCATGCGGTTGTTCGACCGCCCCGAGAAGAGCAACCCGGCGTCTTCGAGTTCGTCGATGTACTCGGGGTTGACCTCGTAGCGGTGGCGGTGGCGCTCGGTGCAGGTCGTGGTCCCGTACACGCGGTGGACCAGCGTCCCGGTGTCGATGTTCGTCTCGTGTGCGCCCAGGCGCATCGTCCCGCCCATGTCCTCGATTTCGTACTGCTCGGGCAGGATGTCGATGACGGGGTGGGGCGTGTCCCCGTCGATCTCCGCGGAGTGGGCGTCGGCGTACCCGAGGACGTTGCGGGCGTACTCGACGACGGCCATCTGGAAGCCCAGGCACAGTCCGAGGTAGGGAACGTCGTTCTCGCGGGCGTACCGGACCGCCTCGATCTTGCCGTCGATGCCGCGCGCGCCGAACCCGCCGGGGACGACGACCGCGTCGACGCCGTCGAGTTCGCCGCCGTGACCGTCCACGAGGTCCTCGGAGTGGATCCACTCGCGGTTGACGTCGACGCCGGCTTCCAGTCCGGCGTGTTTCAGCGCCTCGTGGATGGAGATGTAGGCGTCCTCCAGGCCGTACTTGCCGACCAGCGCGACGTCGATCTCGCCGTCGCGGTCGCGCGTGACGAGTTCGCGCCAGGAGTTGTCGCGCTGGCGTCGGGGAATCGCACGGTTCAGCAGGTTCAGTTCGTCCATGACGTACTCGTCGAGGCCTTCCTCCTCGACCATCAGCGGGACGTGGTAGATGTCCTCGACGTCCGGGTTCGAGAAGACCGCTTTCGGCGGCACGTCACAGAACAGCGCGATCTTCTCTTTGGTCTTCGGGTCGAGTTTGTCGTCGCAACGACCGACCAGAATGTCGGGCTGGAGACCGATCGAGCGCAGTTCCTTCACGGAGTGCTGGGTGGGTTTGGTCTTCTGTTCACCGTTTTTCGAGTACGGCACCAGCGTGACGTGGACGAACAGGATGTCGTCGTCGCTCTCCTCGTGAGCGAACTGCCGCAGCGCCTCCAGGTAGGGCATGCCCTCGATGTCGCCGATGGTGCCGCCGACCTCGACGATGCAGACGTCGTTGCCCTCGGCGGCCTCCCGGATGCGGCCCTTGATGTCGTCGGTGATGTGCGGGATGATCTGGACGGTCTTGCCCAGGTAGTCGCCGGCGCGCTCCTTCTCGATGACCTCCCGGTAGACCTTCCCGGTGGTGACGTTGTGATCGGAGGTCATGTCGACGTCGAGGAACCGCTCGTAGTTGCCCAGGTCGAGGTCGACCTCGCCGCCGTCTTTCAACACGTACACCTCGCCGTGCTGGTAGGGGTTCATCGTCCCGGCGTCGACGTTCAGGTAGGGATCGATCTTCACCGCCGTCACGTCGAACCCGGCGTTCGCGAGGAGTCGACCGGTGCTAGCGGCCGTGATCCCCTTGCCGAGCCCCGACATCACGCCGCCGGTCACGAAAACGAACTTGTTGCCCAGCGTCGGATCGTAGTCGGTCGTCGAATCCGTCGGCATACTGACCGTCGACCGCGACGGGTCAAAACCGTTTCGAAGCGGGTGCTACCCGGCCCGAGTTCGGGAATCGAATCGACGGAAGGCGGCCGGAAGCCGTCGGGAACGAGACTGAGCGGCGATCGGAAGCCGCCGGTCACGAGATCGATCGACGATCGAGGCTCACCCGCAACGCTGGCGAGTGTGGGTCCGGCCGAGACGTCAACAAAGCGTATATACGAGCCACCGGAACTGTCGACGGGATGACCGACAATCACGCCCTGAACACGCCCGAGAAGGGAGCGAAAGACTGGGACGTCCCGCTCAACGAGAACTTCGAGATGCTCGACACGGCGGTCCCCGTGACCGATACCGAGACGAACCGCACGGAGTACACGCCCAAAGACGGCGCGACGTTCCTCGCGACCGACACCGGAACGATGTACGCCGGCGACGGGTCGGCGTGGACCGAGATTCCCGGCACGGGACGACAGCCCCAAATCGACGGGCAGACCGAGCAAGCCAGAGACGGCGGCAGCGTCACGCGCGAACTCCTGGCCGCCGTCGAGTCCGACGACGACGCGACCGTGACGGACCTCTCGGAGTACTACCGCGTCACGGTCGACGTCTATCGACCGGACTCGTACTCCGCACCGCTGAGGTACTACCTGAACGAGAATCCGTCGGGAACCCGTGACCTCGTGCGGGGAAGCGAGATTCGAGGGTACCTCTCGCTGGTGTTTCAGGCCCCTCCGACCACGGACGAACCGCTCGTGATCGCGACGGCGGTCAACGGGTTCAACGACGCCACGCCCCAGACACCGATCCTCCGCCAGGACGACGAACTCGAATCCATCACGCTTCGGGACCTCCGCGGAACCGCCGTCTTTCGCGGCGAGAAGGTGACCTTCGCCTGAGAGGTCGCTCGAAAGAACGACTTCGTCTGAGAGGTCGCTCGAAAGAACGACTTCGTCTGAGAGGTCGCTCGAAAGAACGACTTCGTCTGAGAGGTCGCTCGAAAGGACGACCCGAGATGGTGGCCGTCCCCCGAATGACCGTCCAGGAGACGTCCGCTATCGGTTCCCGTCGCCGAGCGCGTCGGACACGTCGCCGAGCGTGTCGGACAGGAAGTCGGCCACTAGCGCCCCGACGCGCTCGCGCTGGCCGACGAAGTGGTGATCGGCCGGGAGGCACTCGACGGCGTGGCCGAGTTCTCGCGCGTGCTCGGCGACTACGACAGCGTCGACCGTGTCGTCGCGGTCGCCGTAGACGACCTGGACCGGACACCGCACGTCGTCGAGCGCGGCGACGACGTCGGCGTCCCCGAGGGACTGCGCGGGTGCGAGTGCCGAGACGGCGACGATGGCGTCGCGCTCGGCCGCGGCGACCAGCGCGACCGATCCGCCGAAACTGTAGCCGAACAGGCCGACGCGGTCGAACCGGTCGCGAGCCCACGCCACGGCGTTCAGCGCGTCGCGGCGTTCGCCCCGGCCCTCGTCCCAAGGGCCGTAATCGAAGCGGAGACACGCGACATCGCGCTCGACCAGCGCGTCGCTCACCGCTCGCAGGCGCGGGTCCGACCGGGTTCCTCCGAGTTGCGGGTGGGGTGGGCAGGCGACTACGGCGTGTGCCGCGTCGCCGCCGTCGAGCGTCCCGGTGACGTCCCGGCCGCCGGGGACGAGGACGCGTTCGCTCACGGCCTCTCCTCGTCGTCGAGACGGATCGTCGCACCGGCCACTAGCGGGGCCAGCAACGTCTCGATGAGCGACGTGGGGTCGTTCCACGTGCCGGCCCGAACCTCGGCACCCGGTTCGAACCCGCGCGTCTCCGCGACGTCGCGAGCGCGAGACAGCAGGGCCGCGTGGGAGTACGCCTCGCCGTCGGTCCGGAGTGCCGTCGCGTCCGGGTCGACGTTTCCCGGCGGCGCCGTCGAGTTCTCGCTCCAGAGTTCCCGCTCGTAGTGGCTTACCGCCGGGTCGTCCGGGACGTCGCCGTACGCCAGCACCGAACACCCCGGCGCGGCGTCGAAGTCCTCGACGTGGGTCGCCGGCGCGAGCAAGGCCGTCCCGTCGACGGTGCGTGGCGGTGATGGGTCGACGCTCGCGCCCACCAGCGTCGCCCCGAAGAACCCGGTCGCGACGGGCGGCGTCGGCCCCGCAGCCGGACGGACCACGTCCACGTGGGTGCCGGGACGGACGCCGTAGTGTCGCAGGAGGTTCCCCGCCTTCCAGGCGTTCGTCCGGAGTTTCGCGTAGCTGTAGGAGCCAGCACGCGACGCCCGCCGGAGCGCGATCTCCGACGGGCGGTCGCGGGCGACGACGTCGCCGAGCACGTCCATGAAGACCGATACCGGCGGCCCGGCCAAAAGTCGTTCGTCGAGTGCAACGGACCTAGCTGTCGAGACGAGACGCAACGAGAAAGCCGAGGATCGCCACGAGCAGACAGCCGACGAAGCCGGTGAACGCCGACTCGTAACTGGCCCGCTGGGCGACGAAGCCGACGTAGGCCGGTCCGAGCGCACCCACCCCGGTGTAGACAGTCTTCAGCGCGCCGAAGTCGCCCGCGAGGTTGTCGTCGGGGAAGAGTTCGAGCAGGACCGACTGCATGACCGGCGGCAGACCGAAGAAGCCGGCTCCGAGGAGGGCAACGCCGACCATCGTGACGGCGATGGACGTCGAAACCAGCAGCGGGACGAGGCCGATCAGACCCACCCCGAGAAGCGCTGCACAGAAGGGCAGTCGCGCGACGTGGTCGCCGAACCGCCCGGCGATGGGCGACGAGGCGATGCCGGCGACGTAAAACAGCGCGTACGCGGCACTGCTGATCGTGACCGACGTGCCGACTTCCGCCTGGAGGTACGTCGGAAGGAAGCTCATGACGCCCATCCAGACCACGGAGAACAGACAGTACGACGCGAGCAGGACGAGCATACGGCGGGCGGTGAACAGGCGCCGTACAGTTTCCCACACTTCGAGGTCGACCCGTCGAACCCGGTAGGACTCCCGGCCCCACCGGTGGATCAACACGACGACGACCACGAGTCCGGCCAGCGTCGGGAGAAACGACGCCTGCCAGGTGGCGACCGAGAGCGCGACGACCGCGAGCCCGGCCGCCAGCGCGCTCCCGGCGGAACTCGCGCCGATCTGGATGCCCAGCGCCTGCGATCGACGGTGGACGAACAGGTCCGCGACCAGCCCCCGCGAACTCGGGAGGAACACGCCCTGTCCGGCCCCGACGAGGGCGACGCCGGCGAGCAGCCCGACGTACGACCTCACGAAAACGAGCCAGACGAACCCGACGAGGGTCACTCCGAGACTCGACACGATGAGGGTCTTTCGCGTCAAGGTATCCGACAGGCGGCCGCCCGGATAGTGCAACAGCGCATACGAGAGCCACAGCACGGTCATGACCAGCCCGGCCTGGGACGTCGTGAGCGACAGGTCGTCGACGACGGACGGCAACAACGGCGGGATGACGCTCCGCCCGAGAAAGACGAGAAAACTCCCGACCGCGAGCAGATTCGCCACTCGACCCGAGTCGGACGTCAGAAGCCGTTCCTCTTCGCGTACGGTCGCCGTCTCGGCCATTCGTTCGTGAATCGGCAGTTCGGCGTTTATGATTTCCGACTTCCAGCGGTTCCACGGTCCCGCGACGTCGGGTGCCTCCCCGACCACGGCCTGGGAACGGTGGACGACGTCGGTCGTCATCAAAAGCTAACTGGCCGCTGGCCGGTGTCGTACGCATGGGCGAGGACCGACAGGCGACGTTCGGCGACGACGGGCGACTCCGGACCGACGAGGACCCCGACCCGGCAGACCCCGACGAACCGGCGACCGACGACTTCGGCGACCGACTGGGCGAACACGAGACCAAATGCGGTGCCAGCCGGTACGAGGTCTCGAGCCTCCTGCAGAAGGCGGTCCGCCGAAGCGACGAGGAGACCGCGGCGTGGGCCGCCTGGGAACTCGCCCGGTCGGGCTACGCCTGGAACTTCTGGGACCGCGTGAACCTCTACGTCGTCGAGGATCTGCGGGCCGGCCACGACGTCGTCACGCAGATCGCCCGCTACGAGGAACTGGCCACCGAGCGGTGGGAAGCCGACTCCTGGCGCGGGCGACTGTGTGCCGTCCACGCGGCGCTGGCCGCCGCCCGCGCGCCCTCCTCGCGGGAGGCGAGCCACGCCGACGACTACTTCGGCGAACTGTCCGCCGAGCGGGCCGCCGCCATCGAGGCGGGACGCGAACCGCGCTACGACCACCCCGCTGACGACCTCGAACCCGGCGGAACGTACGACGTCGCCTACGACATGCACACCTACGAGGGCAAGAAGATGGACCGCGGTGGGCGCTTCTTTCGCACCCACGGCGCGCGCGTCGGACCCGAGGGCGAATCCGAACGCAGCAAGCGGTGGCGACTCCGCAGCATGCGACTCGAAGACCGCGAGTACTCTCAGGAAGAACTCGCTCGCGCGGTCACGCCCGTCCCCGACGACGATCCGTGGGCCGAACCGGCGGACCCGCTCGCCGGCGAGAACGCGGCGGCCACGGAGCGATTCGAGACCGAGCAGTCGTCCACCGACGACGACGAGTCGTAGTTCGGCCCCGGTGACGCGACGCGTCCGTCGAGCGTGCCAGCGCGACCCCGCACGAAGTGGTAGGCTTTTGGTCGGTCACTCCCGACACCGACCCATGAACGGCGACTCGGTCCCGACCGCGGGTGCGACGGGCACCCAGGGAGGAAGCGTCCCCAGACACTTCGAGGAGTACCTGCGACGGGGGTGGGGCGACGCGTGACCGACCCGTCACCGCCCGCGGACCTGGAGGTCGTGTTCGTCGTCGCCGTCACCGACGACGGCGTCATCGGCGCGGACGGGGACCTGCCGTGGCACTACCCCGAAGACCTGCGACACTTCCGGGAGACGACGAGCGGCCATCCCGTCGTGATGGGCCGCAGGACCTACGAGTCCCTGCCAGAGGACTACCGGCCACTTCCCGACCGGACGAACGTCGTCGTCACGACCTCGGATATAGACGTGCCGCCCGCGGTGGCCGTTGCCCGCTCGATTCCCGAGGCGTGGGCCGTCGCCGCCGAACGCGACGACGTGGTCTACGTCATCGGCGGCGCGTCCGTCTTCGACCAGACCATCGACGTCGCCGACCGCCTCGTCGTGACCGAGATCCACGAGCCCTACCCGGGCGACACGTACTTCGAGTTCGACCGCGAGACCTGGCGCGAACTCGCCCGTGACGACCGCGGCGAATTGAGCTTCGTCGAGTACGTGCGCACGTAGGTCGATAACCGGAAAGAGCCCAGTGCGTCAGCCGTCCCACCAGTGCGTCAGCCGTCACGGACCGCGGTCGCGGTGCGTTTGGCCCCACTCCGCCAGCGCATCGACGACCGGCGCGAGGTCCTGCCCGTGATCGGTTAGCGAGTACCTGACGCGAACGGGTTGCTCGGCGACGACGTCGCGCTCGACGACGTCGTGGTCCTCCAGGTCGGACAGCGTCTCCGAGAGGACCTTATTCGTCACCGACCCGAGTTCGTCCGCGAGGTCGCCGAATCCCATTGGCCCGCGTTCGAGCAGGCGGTGAACGACGGCTGGGTGCCACTTGTTTCCCAGGACCTCGGCACCGCAGGTGACCGCACACCACGCCTCGTCGGCACACCACCCGGCCAGGCAGTCGTCGGTGGTCGCTGTGTCGCTCATCCGTTCGGTGTCCGTCGGGCACTCACAAAGTCCTGACGCGAAGTTACCGTTCGGTAACCCGATTTCCCCACAGGTACGCGACACTTATGACCGACCGGACCCGACGTCGAACGCGATGACGAACGTCGAAATCGAGTACTGCGTGCCCTGTGGGTTGCTCGACCTCGCAGTCGAGACGGAAACGCGGCTGCTAGAGTCGTTCGGGCGGGCCCTCGACGGCATCGAACTTCAGCCGGGTCACGGCGGCGTGTTCGTCGTCCGCGTCGACGGCGAGACCGTCTGGGACAAGGACGTTCACGGCGGTGACGTGGACTTCGACCTGCTAGAGGAGGTCGTCGCCGCCCACGTCGAGGACTGACGAGGGCCCGCCGCGTCGCATGCCGTCCGCCGAGACGTCGCTCCGTCGCGCCGCCGCGGTCGTCGACGACTACCTGCTGGTCTGGATTCTGCTCGCCGTGAGCCTCGGCGTCGCGTTCCCGTCGCTGTCGCTCCTGTCGCCGTTGTCGACGCCCGTCCTGGCGGTGATGGTCGCCGGCGTCTCGCTGACGCTGACGCCCGCACGGTTCCGGGCGGTGCGGCCCGCCTCGCTGGCGACGATCCTGCTCGTCCAGTCCACGATGGCGCTGCTGGCGTTTGCCCTGGCGACCGCGGCCGGACTGTCGCCGCCGCTCACCGCGGGATTCGTCGTCGTCGGCGCGGTGACGCCGGAACTCGTGACGCCGGTGATGACCGAACTCGCAGACGGCGACACGGCGTTGGCGACGGCGGCGCTGGTCTGCGTGGGCCTCGGATCGGTCGCGTTCGTCCCCGCCGTGGTCGCGTGGCTGCTCGGCGACGTCGCGGTCGACCCCTTCGCCGTGCTGTCGGAGTTGGCCGTCGCCGTCGTCGTGCCGATGAGCGTCGCCGTGGGCGTGCGGACCCGCTGGCCCGACCGCGTCGGCCGCTACGACGACCTCTATCCGTCGGTGTCGGCACTGATGGTCGTCCTGGTCGTCGGCGTCGCGGCGGCGTCGAACGCCCGGTTCGTCACCGACCGACCGTCGCTGCTGGTGCCCGTCGCGGCAGTGGCGGTCGCGCTCAACGGTGGCGGCTACGCGCTGGGTTGGCTCGCGGGCGTTCGCATGGACTGCGACGAACGCATCGCGGCGACGCTGTCGGTCGGAATGCGCGATTTCGCCGTCGCGGCCGCACTGGTGCTCGCGGCCGGCTTTCCGACTGCGGGACTGGCGGCCGTCGTCTTCGGCGTCGTCGAGATGGTCTCTAGCGCCGCTCTGGCGCAGTATTTCCGTTCGACGTGACCGGCAACCGACGCGATGGACGGTCGATCACGCGTCGCCGCCGATGTCGACCACGAGCACGGGTGCCGCCACGTTCCCGACGATGCGCTCGGTGACGCTGCCAAGCGTTCCGACGCGGTCGCGTCCGGTCTTGCCGTGGGTTCCCATCACCACGAGGTCGATCCCCGCCTCCTCGACGTAGTCGATGATCGTCCGGTGGGGGACGCCCTCCCGCATCACCCGCTCGACCGCGAGGCCCGCCTCCTCGGCGCGGGTCACCACGTCGTCCAGCGCCACCTCGCCTTCCTCCTCTAGCGAGCGCATCACGTCGTCCTCGGTGTCTTTCGAGGCCGCGAGGTACATCCGTCGGTCGACCACGTACAGCGCGTGCAGCGTCGCGTCGTTGTTCCGCGCGATCGAAACCGCGTGTTCGATCGTCCTGTCGGTACCCTTGCTCCCGTCCGTCGGCACTAGAATGTCGTCGTACATACACTGTCGTTCATCCCGATCCTACAAGAATCTGGGTGGCCGGGCGTCGCCTGAACCGGCAGCCACGCGAGCGCCTCCTGGCGCGAGTTATCGGCCGGTGAAGTGCGGGTGGTCGCTGACGTGGCGCGGCAGGTAGCGTTTCTTCCGGGGGAGGCCCTCGATTTCGTCGGTGACTCGCTCGACGAGATCCTCGAAGGCCATGTCGACCTCCTCGTCGTCGAGGCGGACGTTGACGCCGAGTTCGCCACTGTCGATCTCGCGGTCGCCGACGACGACGTAGTAGGGGACCCAGTCGGTCTCGGCTTTGGCGATGCGCTTGCCGACGGACTCGTCGCGTTCGTCGACATCGGCGCGGACGTTCGCCACCTGGAGGTCGTCGACGAGGTCGTCGCAGTAGTCGACGTGTTCCTCGCCGACTGGGATGAACCGGACCTGGGTGGGCGACAGCCAGGTCGGCAGTTGTGGCGTGTCCATCGTGGCGGTCTTCTCTAAGAGGGCGGCGAACACGCGCTCGATGCCGCCCGACGGCGAGTAGTGCAGGATCGGTGGGTTGTAGATTTCCTCGCCGTCGCTGTACTCGATGTCGAAGCGTTCGCCGCTCTCGACGTCGATCTGGACGGTCGGGTTCTCGATCGGGCGGCCCAGCCCGTCGATGGCGGCGAAGTCGATTTTGGCCGACCAGTAGTGGTGCCGTTCGGGGATGATCTCGATCAGCGAGGGCTTGCCGAACTCGGCGACGACCTGCTCGACCCACTCCCGGTTGTCCTCGTAGAACTCGCGGGTCATCCGGATGGCCGGTTCGTAGTTGAGTCCCAGGTCCTCGCTGGTCCGCAACGAGAGGTGTGCCTGGGCCATCAGTTCCTCGCGGGCCTGGTCCATGTCTGCGGTCGCGGTGTGCATGTCCGGCATCGTGAACGCCCGCAGGCGCTTGAGGCCAGTCACCTCGCCTTTCTGCTCGCGGCGAAACGAGTAGGTCGACATCTCGTAGACCCGAAGCGGGAGGTCGTTGACCGAGATGTGCATGTCGCGCATGATGGAGAACTGGCCGAAGCAGGCGGCAAAGCGCAGCATCATCCGGCGGTCGCCGGACTCGAATCGGTACTGCCGTTCCCCGAACTTGCCGGCGTGTTCGTCGATGCAGCGCGCGCCCAGATCGTACATGATGGGCGTCTCGACGGGCATGCCGCCGTAGTCGACGACGAGGTCATTGACGTACGCCATCAACGAGTCGCGGATGACCTTCCCGCGCGGGTACCACCGGAGGTTGCCCACGTCCGATAGCTGGTCGTAGCCGACGAACTCCTTGTCCTGCATGATCTCGACGTGGGGCGGCTCCTCGCCGGGGGAGGCGACGACGTCCTCGACCTCGTCCGCGATGAACGTCCGCATGTCGTCGCTGACGTCGTCTTTGGCGGCGACGGCGTCGGTCAGGTCGCCGTCGGGCGTCATGACCTTCCACTCGCTGGGCTCGCGATCCGGTTCGCCCGCGTCCTCGTCGGCGTCGTCGCGGTGGGCGCTGACGTGGCGCGACAGTTCCGATAGCGGGTGACCCTTGCAGGAGACTTCGAAGGACTTGTACCAGCCGAACGGCGCACGCAGAACCTCGTAACCCGCATCTTCCATCCCCGTTTCGAGGTTGCGCATGACTTCCTTGGCGGCGTCGGGGTTGGCGAGGTCGTCGCTGAGGTGAGCGTAGGGATAGAGCACGACGCGGTTCGTGTTGAGTTGACCGGCGACGTCTTCGAGTTCGATCAGCGCGTTCTCGACGACGCCGTCGACGTCCCCCTCGTCGTCGGACTCGACGCTGATGAAGACGGTGACGCAGTCCTCCATGCGTCCGTCCATCGGGACGCCGTCGGTCTCGGCCAGGTCGTCCGGACCAGCCTTCTCGGTGGTCTCGAACTCGAGATGGTCCGAGTGGATGAACAGTAGTCGCATATGCACATCGTC
Organism: Haloarculaceae archaeon; assembly: GCA_042217765.1. Taxonomy (GTDB): domain Archaea; phylum Halobacteriota; class Halobacteria; order Halobacteriales; family Haloarculaceae; genus JARUKX01. Next base: position 13,938 of record JBDGSB010000099.1, read on the forward strand.
CCGTCGGCCGGTAAAAAGCGTGCCGAATGGCCAGCTCCCGGACGGATCGTCGTCAGTGGGTACCGGCGGGTCGCCGAAACTGGGGGCGGACCACCGGCACCGGGTACCGCCCATCCGAATCAGCCAGCATTCCGGACGTCGTCGCCGTCGCGTTCCGTCTCGCGCAGCATTAGCGGGCCGATGGCGAGAGTGCGCTTTGCCACGGTCGCGATGCGAAGGACGTACGCCAGCAGTATCACGAACGGGAGGACCGCGACGACCGTCGCCGCGCTGACGGCCCACAGCAGGTTCGAGACGCCGAGCGTGGTCCCCGGGAGGGTCCCGGCGTCGTTCAGAAAGAGGACGCTCCCGACGCTGACGACGAGCGCGGGGCCGGCGACGTACAGCATGGCCCGCGAGAGGTCGACGAGTTCCCACTGGAAGTACAGCGTCTTGACGTGTTCGCGCGCCGGGCCGAACAGCTCGAGGGTCTCGACCAGTTCGTCGAGCGTTTCCCGGGCCGTTTCGGAGAGGTCGTCGCCGCGTTCGGCCCGGAGGCGTCGCGCCTCGTAGAGCTTCCAGGAATAGTTGTAATCGAGCGCGGCCGAGACGACGTCGAACGTGCCGAACTGCGCGCCGTCGAGCTGGCTCCCCACGTTCGTCGCGTTCTCGACGACGCTGTCGGCGAAGTCCGCTAGCTCCGTTCTGGCCGAGTCGTCGACCGCGTCACCGCCGTCTGCGTTCGTCTCGACGGCTGCCTGGAGCGCCTCGGCCTGCTCGTGGCTCGCGTCGACGATAGCCGCCAGGAACGCCGACGGTTCGACCGGACTGACCGGGCGGTCGAGGTGGTCCGCCAGGTCGCGTCGAAAGGCCATCGCGCCCTCCATGCGGTCGCGCTGGTCGCCCAGCGCCCCGAGTTCCTGGGAGAGCACCAGCGAGTTGATCGACACGACCAGGGTCACGCCGGTGACGATGGCGGTCGTGAGCGCCTGAAACAGCGTCTCGACCGGGTCGCTGTTGGCCATCGTGGCCACTAGCGGGTTCGGGTCGAGACTCCCCAGCGCGACCAGGATCGCGAACGTGACGACGACCACGACGGCGGCGACCGCCCAGCGGTTCGCCTCGAGCAGAATCCAGAGCTTCACGCGGTTGGCCCCACCGCGTTCGGCCATCGTGTCGGCCATCTCGGCGTCACTTCCGTCGTCGCTCATGGTTTCCGTTCGGTCTCTGCCCGGAAAGGTTCGCGGCCGTCGACGCGTCTGTGCGTGCGCATCGCGAGCGATCGGCGAAACGTCTGCGCCTGCCGAGACGTGGTGGCCAACAACCCGAAAGCCCCGTTCATTCCCGCCCGTCTCGGCTGGTGAACCAAGCTACGCGGGTGGGAACGAAAGGGGCAACCGGCTCCGGGAACCCGGCCGACGTAAGCACGCGAGCGAACGCGAGCGCGCGCAACGAGGCCCGGGAGTGGAGCCGGTTGGGGCTTTCAGGCCGGTCGAAGCGCCGCTGTGCAGGGTCCAAACGTAATGCAGACCACTCTAGACGGCCCGCACAGACCGACGCCCGGAGCGGTCGGCCGCGTCGGGAGGACTATGTCGGACGCTCGTGTACCTCGGGCAATGCCGCTGTCGACGGGTGCCGTCGTCGTCTTCGCGCTGCTGGCCGCGGCACTGGTGCTGTTCGTCACGGAGCTGTTGCCACCCGATGTGACGGCCATCGCCGTGCTCGTCTCGCTGGCGGTACTGCAACCGTACACGGAGGTCGGAGCGGCCGACGCGATCGCCGGATTCGCCAGCCCGGCGACGGTGACTATCGTGGCCATGTACATCCTGAGCGCGGGCGTCCAGGAGACCGGCGTCGTCCGGTGGGTCGGCGCGAAACTCGCGGCCTTGACTCGCGGGAGTCACGAGAAGCTCCTGGCCGCCACCGTGGGAATCAGCGGCGTGACCGCCGGCTTCGTCAACAACACGCCCGTCGTCGCGGTGTTCGTCCCGATGGTGACGCGCCTGGCGGACGAAAACGACATCTCGCCGTCGAAGTTGCTGTTGCCGCTGTCGTACGCGTCGATGCTCGGGGGAACGCTCACCCTGATCGGGTCCGCGACGAACCTGCTGGCCAGCGACCTCTCGGAGACGCTGCTGGGGCGGCCGTTCACGATGTTCACGTTCACGAAACTGGGCGTGATCGTCCTCGTCGTGGGCGGCCTGTACCTCTACGTCGTCGGATCGCGGCTGACGCCGGCCCGGGTCGCCCCCGGCGTCAGTCTCACCGAGGCGTTCGACATGGAACGGCACCTCGCGGTAGTGGTCGTCCGCGAGGAGTCGCCGCTGGTCGGTGAGGCGACGACCGAACTCATGCTCGATGCGGACCTCGAACTCGACGTCGACCTCCTGCAGGTCGAACGCGACGGCGAGGCGTACATGGGTGCGACTCGCCGCCCCATCGAGGCGGGCGACCGGCTCACGATTCGGGCCGATCGACAGACGCTCAACGCCATCGCCGACCGGTACGACCTGCGACAACTCCCCCGCGAGGCGGTCACCGTGGCGACGCTCACCGAGACCGACCACCCGGGGATGCTCGCGGCGGTGGTCGTCCCCGACGGGTCCGGTCTGGTGGGCGAGACGCTGACGATGGCGAAACTGAAAGCGCGCTTCGACACGACGGTACTGGCGGTCAGACGCGGCGGCGAAGTCATCAGGGAGCACCTAGACGAACACCACTTCCGGGCGGGCGATACGCTGTTGCTTCAGACGACCGAGACGGCCATCGAGTTCCTCGTCGACGAGGGCGACCTCGTGGTGAGCCAGCGGCCCGTCCCGCCGCGCTGGCAGCACCGCGAGACGGTCGCAGTCGGTCGCCGGGCCCCCCTCGCGGTCGGCATCCTGGCCGCCGTCGTCCTTATCGCAGCGCTGACGCCGCTTCCCATCGTCATCAGCGCACTGGGCGGCGTCGTCGCGATGGTCGCGACGGGGTGTCTGTCGACGGCGGACGCCTACGACGCGGTGAGTTGGCCGGTCGTCTTCCTGCTGGCAGGCGTGTTGCCGCTGGGCATCGCACTCCAGCGGACCGGCGGCGCGGCGTTCGTCGCCGATCTGCTCGCGGCGGTCGTGACGCCCGTCGCCACGGTCGTCGTGTTGATCCCCGTCGCCGTCGCGACGGCCGCCGACCTCGGAGCGAACCCGTTCGCCTTCCTGCTGGGCGTGATGTTCGGCGCGAGCGCCGCCTTCAGCACGCCCGTCGGCTACCAGACGAACCTGATGGTCTACGGCCCCGGCGGCTACAGGTTCACCGATTACGCGCGCGTCGGCGTCCCGCTGCAGTTGGGGCTGGCCGTCGTGGTGTCGCTCGGCATCGCTGTCTTCTGGCCGCTGTGAGCGTTCCGGGAGGACTCGCTGCTGGGGTTCGACGGCCGTCACCCGAACAGCAGCCACAGCGCGGGTCCCGCGGTCGGCACGAGCGCCGCCGCGAAGACGGCCGCGTTCCAGTCGAGCACCTTCCGGCCGTCCAGCGGCCCGAACGGGATCATGTTGAAGCCGGCCAGGAAAACGTTGATCGACACCCCGAGCGAACCGACGTGACCCAGGAACCCGCCCGCGAGCAGCAACGCGCCGAACGCCACCGCGAGGACGACGTTGGTCACCGGGCCGGCCAGCGCGATGAGGCCGTTCTCGCGTTCGGTGATCCGGCCCCGGTGGTGGACCGCACCCGGGGCCGCGAACAGGAAGCCAGCCAGGCCGCCGATGATCGCCAGCAGCAACATGCCGTAGTCCGCCCGGAACTCCGCGAGCTGTCCGAACCGGACCGCGACGACCTTGTGGGCGAGTTCGTGCAACAGGAAGCCGACGCCGACGGTGAGCAGACTCAGCGCCAGGCCCTGCCCGAACGCGGCGAGCGCGCCGGGACGGTCGAGCGCGAACAGAACCCGGGCGTTCAGGAAGAACGTGAACGCCAGCCCCAGCGCGACCCACGCGACGGCGAGGTCGCGCACCTCGCGCCCGGAAAACCGGATGCCGACGTTCGTCGCGGGCCCGCCGCGCGGTCGGCTCACGTCACCACCCCAACGAGGACCGACGCCCCGGTCCGCGCACCGTCGATGAGCAACTGCCCCATCTGGTCGACGCCGCCGATGGGCGCGGAGATAGTCGGCAACAGCGCCGGGAAGACGACGAGGCTCGCGAGCATGCTCCCGACGTTGGTCAGCGCCACGATCACGATGAGCCGGAACAGCGGCACCGCCCGCAACCGCGCCAGCAACTCCCGAATCGGGGCCTCCTCGTCGGTCAGAATCTCGTTGAGCGTCGCGATGTCGGAGACGTTGACGTCGACGTACCGGAGTTCCACGTAGCCGGCGAACCAGCCCGGCGCCAGCAGCGGGTTGACGCTGGTCAACCAGGCGATTCCGCCGCCGACCAGCGCGCTGGGCCAGCGCGCGCCGCCTAACTTCGCCAGCCCGCCGGCCAGCACCGCGTTGACCGCGAACCACCAGGCGAAGAGATTGAGCAGCCACGTCTTCTGTGCGCCGCCAAGCGCCAGCAACACGAAAAACACCAGAAAGCCCAGCGTGATGGCGTAGCCCACCGCCTTGTAGACGTACGGCCCGATGCGGCGGGTGCTGGGCTCGCCGACCAGCGACGAAAGCGGCGGCAGTTCCTCGGGTCGTTCGAGGTAGGTCTCGATTCCCTCGCGGTGGCCCGCGCCGACGACGGCCACGACGTCGTAGCCCGCCTCGCGCAGCGCCACTAGCCGGTGAGCGATGAACGCGTCGCGCTCGTCGATGAGCGCCGCCGCACCGCCCGGCGAGAACCGGCGAAACTCCTCCATCATGGCGGTCACGACGTCCGCCTCGGTCAGCGACTCGACGTCGAGTTCGTCGACCTCCTCGTCGCCGACGAACCCGCCCATTGCCAGGATCAGCGATCCCAGCATCTTCAGTTTCTCCCAGAGGGTCATCCGCTTCCAGAATCGGCGGATCGTCTGCTGGATGTCGCGGTCGACCAGCGCGACCCCGAGTCCCAGTTGCTCGGCCGTCTCGACGGCCGCCAGCATGTCCGCGCCGGGTTCGATGTCGAAGCGGTCGCCCAGCCGCGTCTGCACGTACGAGAGCATCCAGTACGCCAGAAACTGAAAGACGGTGTTGCCCCGGAGTAGATCGCTGGCGTCGAGGTCGTCCGGCGTCTCGCCTTTCAGTTGCCGGTAGCGCCCCTCGTCGAGTTCGACGGCGACGACGTCCGGTCGCCGCTCGCGAATCTCCCGTTCGACGCGGTCGACGCTCTCGCTCGAGACGTGGGCGGTCCCGACGACTTCGACGGTCCCCTCGCCGGACGGCTCCGGCGGCGTCCCGACCGCCGACTCGACGCGTTCGGTCATTGCCTCGCGGTACTGGCTCGGCGGGTATACTCTTTGTCACTCTCGGCCGGATTCGTCGGCGAGCAGTGCCCTGACACCGCCGACGACCAGGCGGTCGAGCGAGTGCGTCGCCACGCCGAAGGCGACGAAGAAGACCACCATGACGAGGAACTCGACGGACACGAACGCGCCGGCGTCGAGCGCGGCCACGACGCGTATCAGCGACACGGCCGTCTCGACGGCGCGTTCGAACGTCCACGCTGCGACGGCACCCCCGACGACGACGCCGAGAGCGTAGGCGACCGTTTGCGCTCGCGATGGCGTCCCGCGAGCGGCGGTCCGCGGCCGGACGGCGTGGTGCGAGGCGAGCCCCAGCGCGGCGAGTTGGCGGCGGAACTGGTCGAGGACCGTCACACCGAGGACGAACCACAGCACCGCCGCCAGACCCAGGCGAACGAACGACGGCGACACGTCCGCCAGCGCGTCGGTCAGCACGGCCACGACCGTCGGGGTCGCCCGGTCGACGAGCACGTAGAACAGGGCGAACCCGAACGCGGCGTCGACCGGGCCGTAGGCCGGGACGTAGCCACGCGTCCGCGATCCAGTGCGGGGGCTGGCGTCAGTGCGGGGGCCAGCGTCGGCGTACGTGCTCATGGTCGACCGTACGGGCCGGGAACGTACAAGGGACGCGCTGACTCTCACGCGATGGGAGGACTGGATCACGCGACGGGAGGACTAGTCGCCGTCCGGACGGAGCGACCGATAGAGTACGACCGCCGCGACGGCGGCGGCGACGGCGACGACGAGCGCGCCCAGCGTCGCCGGATCGCCGAGTCCGAGTACGGGCGCTACGAACACCACGATGGTGAGGACGACTCCCAGCAGTACGAACGCGACGTTCTCGAGGTCGGGCGACCCCGGTTCGACGGCGTTCGTCGGCGCGAACGCGCCAGCGACGTTGCCACCGTCGCCGCCGGCGTCCCGACCGGCGGCCTCCTCGTTCTCGTCTTCGTCCTCCAGCGTCGGCAGGTCCGACAGTTCGAACCGCCAGTCCTCGTCGTCGCTCATGGGTCGACGTTGGGTGTGCGGTTACAAAAGTGCCGTCCTCGCACGGACCCCGGCTATCGAATCTTCGTGCCGACGGGCGCGTCGCCGTGGGTCGTCAGGAGGTCGGCCTCGTCGCCGGCGGCCAGAATCATGCCGTTTGACTCGACGCCGAACAGTTCCGCTTTCTCCATGTTCGCCAGCAGGATCACCTTCGTCCCCGGGAGGTCCTCGACGTCGTGGAGTTGCTGGATGCCGGCGACGACCTGGCGCACCTCGTGGCCGACGTCGACGGCGAGTTTCACGAGTTTGTCCGAGTCCGCGATGGCCTCGGCCGATTCGATGCGACCGACGCGGACGTCTAGCGCCTCGAAGTCGTCGAACGAGATTCGGTTCTCCGCGAGCGGTTCGAGGTCCATGTCGTCGGCCTCGGAGGCGTCGCCCGTATCGCTGTCGGTTTCCTCGCCGGCCGCGTCGTCGCTCGCGGCTTCGACCCGTTCGCGGAGCGTCTCGTTCAGTTCGTCGACCGTCTCGTCCTCGACCTTGCCGAACAGTTCCTCGGGGTCGTCGAATTCGGCCGGTGGCGCGTCCAGTGCGGCGTCGAGCGTGGCGGCCTCGACGGTGCCGTCCTCGCCGAGTTGCGCCCACAGCGACTCGGCCTTCTCCGGCAGGACTGGCTGCATCAACACGGCACAGGCCTTCGACAGTTGCACGCAGTCGCGGATGACCTGCCGAGCGGCGTCGGGGTCGTCGTCGACGAGGTTCCACGGCTCGTGCCGTTGAATGTACTCGTTGCCGACGTCGGCGAGGTCGACGGCCACCTGGCCGACGGCGCGGAGGTCGTACTCGGAGACGGCGGTCTCGAAGTCCGCGACCGCGCCCTCGATTTCCTCGCGAACCTCGTCGCTGACGGGGGCGTCGGGCGTGCCACCGTAGTTGCGCCGGGCGAAGAGCAACGACCGGTACAGGAAGTTCCCGAGGTTGCCGACGAGTTCGCCGTTGACGCGCTCGGCGAAGCGGTTCCACGAGAAGTCGACGTCCTTCTCCAGGCCCGACCCGGTGACGATGTAGTAGCGAAACAGGTCCGGGTGAAAACCGGTCTCTAGGTACTCCTCGGCCCAGACGGCGCGGTTTCGGCTGGTCGACAGCGCCTTGCCGTCGATGCCGACGAAGCCGGTCGCGAGGATGGACCGCGGTTCGTTGAAGCCAGCCCCCCGGAGCATCGCCGGCCAGAAGACGGTGTGGTGCTGGATGATGTCCCGGCCGATGACGTGGACGATTTCGCCGCTGTCCGGCCCCGCGAGGTCGTCCTCGTCGTCGAGCTTCCAGACCGCTTCCCAGTCGTAGGCGTCGGCCCCGACGCGCTCTGTGTACTGCTTCGTCGAGGAGACGTACTCGATGGGGGCGTCGACCCAGACGTAGAGGACCAGCTGTTGCTCACCCGCTCCGGGGTAGTCGATCCCCCAGTCCATGTCGCGGGTGATACAGAGGTCCTGCAGGTCGCCCTCGACCCACTCGCGGGGCTGGTTGCGCGCGTTCTCGGTTCCCTCCAACCGGTCGAGAAAGTCGCTGAGGTAGTCCTGGAAGTCCGACAGCCGCAGGAACTTGTGCCGGCGGGTGCGGTACTCGGCGGGGTTGCCCGTCAGCGTCGAGACGGGGTCTTCGATCTCGCCG